>JAGQQZ010000270.1 GCA_020425915.1 Planctomycetota bacterium
ACGTCGTCGATCGCTCCGCGCGACGCGAGTGTGCCCTCGATCAGCCTCCGCGCGAATCGGCGCGCGTCCCGGTCCCGGCACTCGCTCTCGAGGAACTCGTCGAGTTCGGCGAGTGTGGTCTCCTCGCGCAGGTCCTGCTGGTAGAGGAACTGGATCGCGAGCTCGCGGGCGCGAGTGCGGCGGCGCATGACTGGAGGATTCACGGGGCCCTCGGACGGGGGCTGGGGAAAGAACGGGAACGGGGCAAGACGGTAGCGAATCGCCGCGTGGAGTCCAGCGCTGGCGGGTGGGCCTCCGCGTTCGGCCGTACGCGCTACAGCTTGGACCGAATCCCCAGCATCTCGAGCGCGGTCATCGCGGCGTCGGCGCCCTTGTTCCCGACCGCACCTCCCGCCCGCTCCATGGCCTGCTCGAGCGTTTCACACGTCAAGAGGCCGAACGCCACCGGTTTGTCGGTCTCGAGCGAGACGCTCAGGATTCCGCGCGACGCTTCCGAGCAGACGTAGTCGTAGTGGGACGTCGAGCCTCGGATCACGCAGCCGAGGGCGACGACGGCGTCACAGTCCGGCTCACGCGCCAGCCAGCGACTGGCGAGCGGGAGTTCGAATGCGCCGGGGACCCAGACCGTGCGGATCGCGTCGCTCGCGACGCCGTGCTGCTCGAGGGCATTGACCGCGCCGTCCAGCAGGCGCTCGGTGACGAGGCTGTTGAAGCGGGCGACGACGACGTCGACGCGGCGACCCGATGCGTCGAGCGATCCATGGATGACCTGGGACATGTCGCGGATGTTCCAGGATCGATCCAGGCCGCTCAAGGGTGGACGAGCGCGCTCCTCACGAACACCGACGGGTGGAGTCGCTCGAGCGGACCTTCGTAGCTCGTCGCGTCCGCCCCGTCTCCCAGGACGAGGATCCCGTTCGGGCGGAGGCTGGCTTCCGCGGCGCGGACCCGATCGAGATCGTCGGGACCCTGTCGCAACAGCACGACGTCGAACGTGCCCAGTTCCGGCGAGGGCTCCGACGGAGTTCCGACGACGAATCGAACCGATGCCGAGCCGGCGAACCCGTGGGCCTCGGCCGTGGCGACGTTCGCGGGGTCCGCGTCCGTGCCGATCACGTCCGCGTCGACGCCGTATTCGTCGCACATCGCCGCGAACGATCGAGCCTCGGCTCCGTCGCCAGCGACCATGCTCCACGCGCGCAGCGGTTGGCCGGTTCGGTCGGCGAGCCAGCGGTGGAGGAAGCGGCAGGTGGGCTGGTCCGGGTGCAGGGTCGTCATCGCCGGTCCGGTTATCGGCCGATCCGTTCGATTGCCTTTTTCCGAACCACCGAATCCGGGAAGATGCCGCTCATGGTCGGTTGGTTCTGGGGTTCGTTCGTCTTGACCGTCGTGCTGCTGCTCGCGACGGTCTGGATGGGTCTGCGCGGCGCCCGCAGGGCGCACTTCGTCTGTGTGGCCCTGTTCGTCGCGATGCTGTACGTGACGGTTCGGCTCACCCGCGGGCTCGTGGAGTCGCTCGACTTCCCCGACGACGAGCTCGCCTTCCACCTGCGGTTTGCGATCACGGCGAGCGCGCTGCTCGTGCCGGTTCTGCTGACCGGGCTCGGATACGCCCGATGGGGTGGGCGGAAGTGGCGACTCTGGCACCGCACCGCGGTCATCGTGTTCGTGGTCTCGGTCCTTGCGGCGACCGCGACCGGCGTCCGCATGTTCCTGCTGGTCGCCTGAGGCGACTCCAGTCGGGCCTCCGGATCGGCCGATACGGCCCGGGTGACTGCATCCGGGACCGACACCACGTTCGACCGTGAGGCCGCGGTCGAGGCACCGCCCGAGCCGATCGTGGCGACGACGTCGCTACCGCCGGTGCCGGACGTCTTCCCGTTCGAGCGCGAGCGGGCGGCGGATCGTTCGTTCGGCCGGAGATTCCTGCGCGATCTCGGCCGCGGCGTCGTCGCGGTCGTCTTGCTGCACCTCTTCGTCGTGCAGATCTCGGTCGTGCGGGGGTCATCGATGCAGCCGTCGCTGGTCGATGGCGACCGGCTGATCGTCGACCGGATCGCCTACTCGATGGTCGACGTCGATCGCTACGACGTGGTGGTCATGCGCAACCCCCGCGACACGTCGGTCGACTACGTCAAGCGCGTCGTCGGACTACCGGGTGAGCGGATCTCGCTGCAACGTGGACGGCTGTTCGTCGACGGAGAGGAGGTCGAGACTCCGATCGATCTCATCCGGGACTCGACCTCGATGCCGGAGATCATCGTGCCGGACGGACACTTCTTCGTGCTCGGCGACAATCGACCGGTGAGTTGTGATTCGCGCGAGTTCGGGCTGGTCCAGCACGAATTGATCAAGGGCAAGGTGCGCGTGCGCTTCTGGCCGCTGACACGGCTGGCCCTGTTCTGAGCCAGGCCGCGTCGGGCGCTCTACGAGTTGCAGCGGTGCAGCGCGAGCAGCGCGTAGATCGTGCACAGTCCGGGCTGGCTCTCCCACCAACGACCGTTCTGGTCGTTGAGCCAGGATCCGTCCGGCCGCTGTCGTTCGGCGATCGCACGGCGTAGTTCGTTGCGCCACGCGACCGGCCGCGGCTCGCCCTCGGCATCCGTGACCATCAGCGGGTCGATCCCGGCCGTGTCGAGCGCCTGCGCGAGCACCATGTAATAGTAGTAGAGGCCTTGGAACTTGGCCTTGTCCGGCAACAGCGGGCTCGAGCCGGGGTTCTCGTCGAGCGACCAGTGCGTGGCGATCCAGTCGACGGCACGTTGCACGCGGACGTCGTCCTTGCCGACGCCGCAGAGCGTGTACGTCTTGAGCAGCATGTAGGTCATCGAGCCGTAGCTGCGTGGGACCTGTTTGCCATCCGCGGTTCGGTCGTAGCCGGCGGCCGAGTTGCCGGGGTAGTAGACGGCGCCGCCGTCGTCGCCGGGCGCGATCTCGATCCACTCGCCGTCATCGTCCTTGACGCGACGAACCCCGAAGTCGTTCACGGCGCGCAGGTTCTGCGTGCGCTGCAGGAACACGATGGCCTTGGCGAACGCCTCGTGTTGCTCGTCGAGTCCGGAGCGGCGCAGGGCTTCGACCGCGAACCCGACGTTGCTGAGGTCACCCCGTTGGTCGCCGCTGTAGCCGGTCGAGCCGTAGTCTCGATCGCCGCGGGAGTAGCCCCGGTCCTCGATGTTCTGGATTCCGAGGATGAAGTTCCGCCCGGCGACGATCGGCTTCTCGAGCGCGGGGTCGTTCGCCATGGAGAGCGCCAGGATCGCCGCGGAGGTCGTGTAGTTCAGGGTCGAGCGGCCGAAGGACCCGTCCTCGTTCTGCGCCGCGACGATCGCCTCGAGACCGGCGTCGATGATCGCCTGTTCCTCCTCGGTGCGGAGCCCCTTCGGCTTGGTCTGAAGCGCGGCGATCCCCAGCCCCGACAGTCCTGTATCAGGGACGTTGCCCCCGGGCGTCGCGACGAAGAACACACCACCCTCCTGTTGCGTCAGCAGGAAGTCGAAGCCGCGTTGCGCGACATCGGAGTAGCCGATCGGCGCCGCGTCGCCGCGGTCCAACTCTCGTGCGTAGGCTTGACAGGCGACGAGCTGTAGCAGCGCGTCGATCGTGGCTCGGTTGTCGATCGTGCCGTTCGAGTTGACGATCGGACCGCGGGCGAGCGCGCCAGCCGCCGCAGCGCCGATCTCGAGTGGGTTGCCGCCGACGTGTGGAGTCTCCAGCCGCAGCTTGTCCCAGGGTGAGTGCGCCGGTGCACCGTGCTTGCTCAGCCAGTTCGCCGTCGCGTCGATCTCACTCGCGTACTCCCTGGGCTCGAGTACTCGGAGCGCGTCGTGGACCCAGCTCGTCGTGACGATCGGATCGCCGCCGGCGTCGGCGAAGCCGCCCTTCGCGCCGCGTCGTGTGAACAGGAAGTTCATCGGACGTCGCACGACGGGGCCGTCCGCGAGCGTGTAGAACCGATGGCAGTGTCCCATCGCAGTGAGAACCTGCGCGGTCTGCAGCGCGGTTCCGTCGCCGAAAGAGCCGTCCTCGCGCATCCCCGCGCAGAGTGCGTTGATCACGGTGTCGACTTGTCGCTTGAACACGGCGCCGAACTTCTTCGGCGCGTCTGCGTTCTGAGCCGCGATCGGGGCGACGAGCGAAGCGAGGAGCACGAGCCCGGCGCGGCGGGCGAGTGGGAGTGGGATCATGTCGGAGGTTGGATCGGTGGGTACGGATCTCT
>JAGQQZ010000271.1 GCA_020425915.1 Planctomycetota bacterium
GCGCCGCGATCCCGGACGCCAGCTCGAGTTTCAGGGAGCTGAACGGATGGACGATGGCGACGAACGCGATCGACGCCCCGACGACGACGATCACGATGCCTCGGACCGCGCGCCCGAGCGTCGCCGGGCGACGTGACCGGAATGCGTTGCGCACCGAGAGGACGACTCCCATCGCACACGCGAGCGCGACCGGCCAGTACGAGGCACCGAGCACGAGACTCAGCGGCCGACCCCATTCGAACGCACGATACGTCGCGAGCGCGGCCACGCCGGCGACCAGGAGATTGCCGAAGATCGTGCACACCCCCGTCCGCACGGCCGTCATCGCGACAGCGTGCGCAGCCGCGCGCACGCGTCGTCGAGCACGTCGGGCGTGACCGCGAATTGGAATCGGATCGAACGAACGCCGGTCGGATCCTCGTAGAACACGTCACCGGGCACACCGTTGATGCCGACGCGCTCGATCAACTTCAGGACAGCGTCGTACGGCGCCAGATCGCCGAGCACGTCGCGGTAGTCGGCCATGACGTAGTAGGCACCGGCCGGACGGACCACTCCGAATCCGGCGTCCTCGAGCGCATCGCAGAACCGGTCGCGCTTCGATTCGTAGAGCGCCTGGAGTTCGGAGTAGTAGCTCTCCGGCAACTCTTGCAGCGCACGCGTGACGCCGCGCTGCATCGGGCGCGGCGCGCAGACGTGGATCTGGTCGCAGACCAGCCCGACGGCATCGACGAGTTCTGCCGGTCCGGCGAGGTAGCCGATTCGCCATCCGGTGATCGAGAACGTCTTGCTGTAGCTCCCGATCGTCACACAACGGTCGTGCAGGCCCTCGATCGTCGCGGGCGAAACGTGCTCACGACCGTCGAAGCACATGTATTCGTAGACCTCGTCGGTGAACACGACGATCCCGGTGCCACGAACGAGCAGCGCGATCGCCTCGAGTTCTGCCGTGTCGAAGACCTTGCCGGTCGGGTTGGCCGGCGTGTTGAGCACGATCGCTCGCGTCCGGTCGGTGATCGCCCGGCGCAACGCGTCGACGTCGAGCGCGAACGTCGGTGCCGGGAGTCGCACGCATACCGGCACGGCTCCGCACAGCAGCAGCGAACTGCGGTGGTACGAGTAGAACGGTTCGAACAGGATCACCTCGTCGCCCGGCTCGAGCAGCGTCATCGCCGCCGCGAAGAACGCGCCCGACGCACCGAGCGTGACCCCGACCTGCTCGGCGTCGACGTCGAGCCGATTGAACTTGCGCAACCGCGCCGCGATCGCCGTTCGCAACCCCGGCAACCCCTTGTATGGCGTGTAGGTCTGGCGATCCGGTCCGCCGATCGACTCCACCGCCCCGCGCACGAGCGGCGCCGGCGGGTCGAGGTCACACACACCCTGCCCGAGGTTGATCCCGCCAATGACCTTGTCGATGACCTCGGTCAACGACCGCAACGGATTGCCGCGGTCGAGGTGCGCCCGCCGCGCCGCGCGCCGATCGAGTGGGTCCATCAGATCTCCTCGGCCTCCCGCTCGACCACCTCACGGAAGCGCGCTCGAAGCGTCGCGGTCACCGGTCCACATTCCCCCCGACCGATCCGTCGACCGTCGACCTCGGCGATCGGAACGAGCTCCCCCATCGTCCCGGTGCAGAACGCCTCATCAGCGCGGTACAGCTCGGCGAGCGAGAAGTCCCGCACGTCGTGCGGGATGTCGTGCTCCCGACAGATCGACAGGACCACATCGCGGGTCACGCCTTCGGGACACGCATGCGTGTGCGAAGTAGAAACCCCTCCGTCGGCGACGACGAACACGTGCGTCGCGTTCGTCTCGGCGACGAACCCGCGCTGGTCGAGCATGAGCGCGTCGTCGACCCCGGCGGCGTTGGCTTCGATCTTGGCGAGGATCGACTGCAGCAGGTTCGCGTGGTGGATCTTCGGGTCGAGGCAATCGGGCGGAAACCGACGGACCGAACTCGTCACGAGCCGGATCGGCTCGGATCCGTAGACCGGCGGCTTGTGCTCCGCCAACACGATCAACGTGGGCCCGGAGCGGTTCAGCCGCGGGTCCATGCCCGAAGTGATCTTCACGCCGCGCGTGAGCGTCAGCCGGATGTGCACGTCGTCGTGCATGCCGTTGGCCTCGAGCGTCCGGCGGATCTCGAGTCGGATCGCTTGGTCGTCCGGGATCTCTGCGAACGCGAGCGCCTGGGCCGAGTGTCGCAGCCGCTGCAGGTGACGGGCCAGCCGGAAGATCCGGCCCCCGTACACCCGGAGGCCCTCCCAGACCGCGTCGCCACCCTGGACGACCGAATCGAACGGCGACACGCCGGCTTCGTCGCGGTGCAAGAGCTTGCCCGCGACGTTGACGATCAGGTCTCGATTGGCCTCGTGAAACGTCTGCTGCATGGACCGGGAGCATCGTACTGCCGTTCGGCGCCGGTTTCAGGTGGGCATCCGCCCGCGCGGCTCGACGTCAGGAACGACGCCGCAACAGCACCAACGACAGCGCCATCAACCCCACGACGATCCCCGAGATCAGCGTGAAGCTGCGGGCCAGGCCGGCGTGCGTCCGGCTCTTGTCCGCCGTCAGCGGCCAGACGACTTCGAGCACGCCGCGCACGTCGCCGACCTTCCAGTCGCGCTTCGTGCTGTCCGGGTGCTCGTTGTGACAGGAGATGCAGCTCTCCTTCATGATCCGCGCGCTCGCGTAGCGAAGCACCGGGTCCCCGTGCAGCTCCTCGAACCGGTAGAACGGTCGACTCGCGTCCTCGTGGAGCGCGTTCCAAGCGTCGTGTGCGAACTCGTCACGGAGCCCGCCGTCCTTGCGGAACGCGAACGGGTACTCGCTGTAGTGCCGCACCTCCATCTGCGCTCGGTCGGCCGAGATCGCATGACCCAGTTCGGTCAGGAACGTCGCTGGCAAGGGGATCGCCCCCTCCCGATTCGCGTAGTCGTGCGTCACTTCGATGTGTGAACGCGCGTTCGCGACGACCTCCGAGCTGTAAAGCGTGTTGACGGTCTCGAGCGTCCGCGCCTTGCGCTCGGCAGCATCGAGCGCCGACTCGCGGATCAACCGTGACGACAGTTGCGAGAGGTCCCAGAGTCCGATGCCCCCACCGGCACCGACCGCCAACATCAGTGCGAGCGGCACCGGGTTCTGCTTGCACCAGCGGGACAGCCGCTCGAACGCCGTGAGCGGCCGCGCGCGGACCGGCTCCTTGTGCAGGAAGCGACGCAGGTCCTCGGCCAACTCGAGCAAGTCGGCGTAACGGTCGTCGCGATCGCGCGCCATCGCCTTCTCGCAGATCGCAGCGAGTTCGACCGGAACCTTCGGATCGATCTCGCGAACCGGTTTCGGCGGACCTTCGAGCAGCCACTTCAGGACCGTCGACGCCGGGATCGACGCGTTGTCCGGCACGTGCGGTGGATGCCCGGTCAGCAAGTGGTACAGGATCGCACCGACCGAATAGACGTCGGCACGGTGATCGATGTCGACGTCGGCGCCCCGCGCCTGTTCCGGCGCCATGTACGCCGGCGTACCGAACACGGTGCCGGCCTGAGTCTGGACGGGATCATCGCTCGATCGTTCGGTCTGCACGATCGAGTGGGTCGCGAGCGACTCCTGCAGCTCGCGGTCGGCGCGCCCGAGCACCTTGGCCAACCCCCAATCCATGACGTAGGCCTCGCCGAACCGACCGACCATGATGTTGGCCGGCTTGAGATCGCGGTGGATGACACCCTTCGAGTGCGCGTACGCGGTGGCCTCGCAGACCTGGATCAACGTCCGGAGCGCGCGCTTCCGCGTCCATTGCTCGTCGTCACGCCGCGCGGCCGCGATGACGTCGGTGTACTCCTTGCCTCGCACGAGGCGCATCGTGAAGTAGACCCGACCTTCCGAATCGACCCCGAGCTCGTGGAGCGGAACGATCCCCGGGTGGTCGAGCTGACCCGTCACCTGAGCCTCTTCGAGGAAGCGCTCGAGAACGGCTTCGGTGAGCTGCGGGTCCTCCGACTGGTTGACGACCTTCATCGCCAGAGTGCGTCTGAGATCGTTGTCGAAGACTTCGAGCACGGCACCCATCCCGCCTCGGCCGACCTCCTCGCGGAACACGTACCGAGTCTTCAGATCCGGCCGCTCGGGGATCGCGGTCGCGCCGTCCGGCCGCAGCTTCCGGAGATTGGTGTGCAGCGTCGTGGCGACGTCGGGGCAGAGTCGCTCACTGTCTTCTCGGGTCATGCGCGGATCTTACCGTGCGGCGCGAGCAGTCCGCCCGACTCGAGTGCGTCAATCGGCCCGAGGTCGCCACGGCTTCAAGGGCTCGCGGAACTTGTCCGACGGCTGGAAGCGCGGATGGGCCTCCGCGCTCCAGGAGACCTGCATCGCGCCGCTGACCATCGCGTCCGGCCGTTCGATCGACTCGAACGCTCCGACGGAATAGTAGAAGCCGCCGAGCCCGATCGCGTGGACGATCGCACGGCGCGGGAAGCGTTCGCGCGCCTCCTTCGAGACGTTCAGCTTCCCGCACTGTGGATCGAGCTTGTCGCAGTTGATCGTCGGCGGGACCGTCCCGCGCCGGATCGAGAGACAAGCTGCCGCCACCTGCAACGCGGAAGAACCGGCACCGTGCTGCCCGAGCATCGACTTCGTCGAATGCAGCGGGATGCGCTCCAGGTCATCGCCGAACACTTCGCGCAACGCCGTCGCCTCGATCCGATCGTAGTTCACCGACGACGACCCGTTCGCGCTGATCATCTCGACCTCGCTCGGCTGCCAACCCGCCTCCCGGATCGCACCGCGCAGCGCACGCGTGCACGGTCGCAGGTCGACGTCGGGGTTGTCGTGACTGTATTGACGGTTCTGGCCGGCCGAACAGATCTGGTAGCCGACGACGCGGGCGTAGATCCGCGCGTTGCGAGCCTTGGCGTGGGCCTCCGTCTCGAGCACGAGCCCGGCGGCGCCTTCGCCGATGACGTTGCCGTCGCGCTTCTTGTCGAACGGTCGCGACGCGATTCCCGGCTTCTTGTTGTACTTCGTCGCCAGCGAGTTGGATGCGTTCAACGCGGCGAGCACTTCGGGCACGACCTCGCAGTCCGTGCCGATCACGAGCATCGCGTCGACGGCGCCGGCCTGCAGCATCCGCATCGACTGACCGAGCGCGTCGAGCCCGGAGTTGCAGCCGGACGTCGTCGTATGCATCGGACCGCGGATGTTGAAGAAGGACGACACGACGCAGGCCGCGGAGTGGTTGAACGCGTGGAACGCAGCGTGCGGCGGAACCGAGCCGGTCCGTTCGAATCGCTCCGCCAGCGACAAAGCGTCACCGAGGTTCCCGATCGACGTGCCGACGTACGTCCCGAACCGGTCGGGATCGCACGCATCCAGGTCGAGCTCCGAGTCGTGCAGCGCGAGCACCCCGGCCGCGAGCGCGAACTGCACCGGCCGCGGCGTGTGGCGGGCCATCAAGTGGCCGTCCTGCACGTAGTCCTCGAGCCGGAAGTCCCGCACTTCGGCGGCGATCTTCGACGGGGAGTGGGTCGAGTCGCAGAGCGTGATCGGCCCGAAACCGTGGCGCCCGGCGAGCAGCGACTCCCAGAACGGCTCTCGCCCACAGCCGATCGCGCTGACCGGTCCGACTCCCGTGATGACGACCGACTCGAGTGGCATGCGTTTCCTCTGGCTCAGCGCGACGGCAGGACGAGTTCGAGCGCCTGCCCGAGTTCGGCGATTCGGAACGGCTTCGCGAGGAACGTCGCGTGTGCCCGGTCCGCGAGGAGTCCCTGGACCTCGGCTTCGGAACTGTGCCCGCTGTAGAACACGACCGGCAGGTTCGGGGCGATCCCTCGGATCCCCTCGAAGACCTCTTCACCGCTCATGCCCGGCATCGACAAGTCCAGCAGCACGGCACCGAACCGGTTCGGGTCCTCGCGCACGAGCTCGACCGCCTCGGACGGGCGCTCGACGGAGACCGCGCGATAGCCGAGCGCCGTCAACATCTGGGAGGACACCTTGCGAACGGCGACCTCGTCGTCCACGACGAGCACGCTCGTGTTCCCGGGACCGAACTCCGTCGGCGCGTCGTAGGTCGTATCGGCCGCGCGCACTGCATGGCTCACGGGGAACAGGAGCCGGAAGCAGCTCCCGGCGCCGATCCGCGATTCGACGCGCAGCGTGCCTCGATGGCTCCGCATGATGCCGAGCGTCGACGCGAGCCCCAGGCCGTGCCCACCTCGCTTGGTGGTGAAGAACGGATCGAAGATCCGATCGATGACGTCGCTCTCGATCCCGCAGCCATCGTCGGTCACCTCGACCAACACGTAATCCCCGGGGTCGACGTCGCCGCCGAACGTGTAGGCGGAGAGGTCGTCGCGCGTCGCACAGACGGTCTTCAAACTCACGCGAACCGAACCGCCACGCTCTCCGATCGAATCGAAGGCGTTGACGAGCACGTTGATCATCACCTGCCGGACCTGCGTGGCGTCGCCGTCGATCATGGCGTCCTCGCAGTCGCAGTCGACGACGACGTCCACGCTTCTCGGCTTGCTGCTGCGGACGAGCTCGACGCTCTCACGGGTGAGCGAGCACACGTCGACGACACCGATCGTGAGCTTGCTCTTGCCGGCGTAACTCATCAGGCGCTCGGTCAGCTCTGCGGCGCGCGCACTCGCTCGCAGAACCTCGGCGAGCTTCCGTCGAGCTGGCGAATCCGGGTCGAGGGAGAGAGCGGCGAGCTCCGCGTTGCCGGTGATTCCGACGAGCAGGTTGTTGAAGTCGTGCGCGATCCCGCTCGCGAGCACCCCGAGGCTGTCGAGCCGCTGGGAGCGCTGCAACGCCTCCTCCGCCCGCTTGCGGCGGGTCACGTCCCGCCACACCGCACGCAAGTGAAGGACCGTGCCGTCGGAACCGCGTCGCGCCGCCACCTTCAGGTTGACGTCGATCGTCGATCCGTCCCGACGAACGACCTGGAGTCCCTCGCGCTCGACCTCGTCCTGACCATCCAACATTCGGAACACGCGCTTCGTGCCGACCCTGCTGTCCGCGTGATGGAGATCGAGGACGGAGCGTCCGACGAGTTCGTCCGACGAGAACCCGACGATGTCCGCCAACGTGCGGTTGCACTCGACGATGCGGAGTGTCGACGGATCGATCGACGCCAACATGTCCGGCGCGCTGTCGTACAGGTCCTGATAGCGACGCACGGCACTCTCGAGCAAGTCGTGCGAGCGCGTGCGCTCGAGCGCGATCCCCGCGAGCTGAGACGCGATCCTCAACAACTGCTGATGCGATTCGTCGGGCGTCCCGCAGCTCGGCCGCGAGATCGCGAACGAGCCAGCCGCGCGCCCCCCGCTCATGAGGATCGGGTACGACCAGCACGCCTTGATCCCGTACGTCACCGACGCCGCACGGAAGGCCTCCCAGCGCGGGTCGGTACCCGTGTCCTCGACGTAGACCGGCTGACGCTGGTACACGGACGTCCCACACGATCCAGCGAGGTCGGAGGGAACGAGCCCGTTGAGCGCCGAGACCAAACCGGATGCTGCACTGGGCGCCGCCGCGACGTTGAGCGCTCCCGTCGCCTCGTCGAGCAGCATGATCGAACAGACACCCTCGGGCGTGGCCGTCTCGACCAGCTCGCACACCAGCGCGAGGACTTCCCGCAGCGGCGCGCCGACCGCGATCCGTTCGAGCACGCGAGCTTGCAGCTCGAGGATCGTCTGCGTGGGGTCGCTGAGGATGTTCATGGCGGACTCCTGAGGCGGGCGTGGACCGGATTGTCGGCTAAGGGGTCGTTCCGTTCAACGAAGCTCGCGGAGGTCCGCCGAGGATGCACACGAGGAAGATCGCGACGCTCGCGAGGACGACGAGCGAGTCGACCCAGCGTTCCTGCGCGACCTCGAACTCGTGGAACAGGTCCGCGATCGTGATGCGGAGGTGCTTCCACAGGATCTCCGCGACGGTCGCGAACGCCACCAGCGCAGGCACCACGCGCTCGACGGGGCGAGCGCGGAACAGTCGCGCGACACCGGACCGGCACCGAAGCAGCAGCAGGCCGCTGACCGACAGCATGACTCCGACGAGCAGGGCCTCCGAACCCGAAGGCAACTCGATGCCCCGGCGCGGCGCGAGCGCCAAGACGATCGAACCGATCACGATGCCGAGGCCCCACACGATCCACGTGATCCCGAGCAAGCCGACACCGATCACCACCACCGCGCGACCGAACGGATCACCCACGCTCGACCTCGCTTCGACACCACCAGCGCGCGAGCGCACTTCCCTTGAAGAACAGCACCGCCGCGCCGACGCACGTCACGACCGCAGGCACGATCGTCGACTTCGTCAACTGGGTCGGCCCATTCGGATCGTCGAGCAACGGGAACAACGCGGTCCCGACCACCTGGAGCTTCCCCAAGAACACGAACACGGCGACGCCTGCGAACCCAGCCGCCAGAAGTCGTTCGACCGTCGGAAGCAGCAACTCGGATTCGCCCTCGCCGCTCTCGAAGCCACGAACGATCGCGCCGCGGAAATACCAGATCACGATGCCGAGCGCCGGTTGGACCCACGCTGCCCACCAGGGGAACGTGGGCCCGAGCGAAAGCGCGAGGGTGATCTGGAGCACGCCGTCGAACAAGACGTACGCGACGA
>JAGQQZ010000272.1 GCA_020425915.1 Planctomycetota bacterium
AGCCATCGAAAACCAGCATCGAGAAAATTGACGCGACCGACCCTCTCATGGAAGGGCGGGGCGACGGAGCGCCAAGGGGCGAAAGTGGGTCTCCTCGAACGTGGTTTCGGAGCGCGCGGGGAGCGGTGGCGGGCGCCCGCCGCGAATGAGGATGAGCGCGCCCCCGTTTGCCCTTGATCCCGAGCGCTCGCGAGCCGGACGCGCCGCCAAGGCACCACACCAACTCGAAGCCGACGCGACCCGCCCCCAGAATCCCGCGCGACCCCTTGATTCGCCCTGCCCGGGCTCTAACATCCTCCGCCCTTCCTGACCGAACTTCCGCCCAGATCCACACATGATCGCCGTTCTCGACGACCGCAACGTCCAGCATCGCGTCTCCGCCGGTGACCGGGTGCTCATCGACCTCAACGCCGACCTCACGGTCGGGGACTCGGTGACGTTCGACAAGGTCCGTCTCGTGACCGGCGACGCCATGAAGATCGGTACCCCGTTCGTCGATGGCGCGACGATCACCGCGAAGGTGACGCGCCAGGACGTCATGGGTCCGAAGCTGATCGTGGCGAAGTTCCGGCGTCGCAAGAACTACCGTCGTCGGACCGGTTTCCGCGCGCGCTTCACCGAAGTTCAGATCGAGTCGATCAACGCCTGAGAGGTATCCGGCAATGGCACACAAGAAGGGTCAAGGTTCGACTCGCAACGGTCGCGACAGCAACGCTCAGCACCGCGGCGTCAAGCGGTTCGGTGGGCAGTCGGTGACCGCCGGCACGATCATCGTGCGGCAGTGCGGTACGCGCTTCCGCCCCGGCCTCAATGTCAAGGCCGGCAAGGACTACACCCTGTTCGCGCTGTGTGACGGCGTCGTCCGGTTCCAGGAGAACCGGCGCGTGCACGTCGACCCGGCCGCGAACTGACGCGCGCCCGGCGCGTCGAGAATCGTGTTCGTCGACGAGTACGATTGCACGGTTCGAGGCGGCAAGGGGGGAGACGGCTGCGTTTCGTTCCGGCGCGAGAAGTTCGTTCCGCGGGGCGGGCCGGACGGCGGCGACGGTGGACGTGGTGGAGACGTCGTCCTCGTCGCATCGACCGGTGAGAACACGCTGTTCCACCTCGTCGGCAAGCCGCTCTACGAGGCTCGCAAGGGCCAGCCAGGTACGCCGTCGAACTGCACCGGAGCGAGTGCGGCGCCACTCGAACTCCGAGTTCCGATCGGCACTCTGGTGATCGATGCCGAACGGGGGAACACGCTGCGCGACCTCGGCGAGGACGGGGAGCGGTTCGTCGTCGCGCGTGGTGGTCACGGCGGGCGCGGCAATCAGCGATTCGCGACGTCCACCAATCGCGCCCCGCGAGAGCACGAGGAGGGGACCCCCGGTGAGGAGCGCCGCATCCGGCTGAGTCTCAAGCTGATCGCCGACGTCGGCCTCGTCGGGCTGCCGAACGCGGGCAAGTCGACGCTGCTCGCGACGCTCTCGCGCGCGCGTCCCAAGGTGGCCGACTATCCCTTCACGACCCTCGAGCCGAGCCTCGGCATCGTCCCGATCTCGCTCGACGCAGCGCTCGTCGTCGCCGACATCCCCGGACTGATCGAGGGAGCGCACGAAGGCAAGGGGCTCGGCGACAAGTTCCTCAAGCACGTCGAACGCACGCGAGCGCTCCTGCACCTCGTCGACTGTTCGTCGACCGCGCTCGAGACTCCCGAGGACGCCTATCGCGTCATTCGCGCCGAGCTCGCGGGCTACTCGGAGGAACTCGCGAGCCGCCCGGCTCTGGTTGTCGCGACGAAGGTCGAGGACGACGAATCCGCGCGTCGGGCGGACGACTTCGAGGCGGCGATCGGCGTGCCGGTCTGCCGGATCTCCGCGGCGATGCGTAGCGGGCTGGACGCGATGCTCGCCCGGATTCGCGAACTCGCCGGTCGCTGAGCGCGCGATAGACCCCGTGGCGTGGGGCGTTCCGACGATCGGGAGGCGTGACCGGTCGGGTGCCGTTCCGGGTGCAAGCTATGGGGGGCATTGCGCCGATAGGGGGAGCAGGAGAACGAACCGGTGAGCCAACCCATACTCGAGGATTACCTGGCCGTCATGGTCAAGGAAGGTGCGTCGGACTTGATCCTGAAGTCCGGCAGTTGCCCCGCGATCCGCATGGCCGGAATCATCCGGTTCATCGGCGACCAGAAGCTCGATACGGCGACGATGCGCCGTCACATCGAGGGCGTTCTGACCGAACGGCATCGCGCGGAGTTCATCGAGCACGGCGCGGTCGACCTTGCCATCACGGCCTCGGGCGGCCGCTTCCGTTGCAACGTCTTCAATCAGAGCGGCGATCTGGGCGCCGTTCTGCGTCGCGTCAACGAGGACATCCCGTCGTTCAAGGAACTCAACCTCCCGGTGCAGCCGCTCAAGCGCCTCGCTTCTCTGCGGCGCGGGTTGATCCTCGCCACCGGTGTCGCGGGTTCGGGCAAGTCGACGACGCTCGCGTCGATGATCGAGTTCATCAACCGCAACTCGCAGAAGCACATCATCACGATCGAGGATCCGATCGAGTACATGTTCGAAGACCGCCTTTCGGTCGTGAACCAGCGCGAGATCGGAACCGACACGCCGAGCTACACGATGGCGATGCGGCAGGCCGTCCGTCAGTCGCCGGACGTCATCCTGATCGGTGAGATGCGCGACCAGGAGACGGTGTCGGCGGCGATCTCGGCCGCGGAGACCGGCCACCTGGTGCTGTCGACGCTTCACACGGTCAACGCGGTCCAGACCGTCGAACGGATCATCACGTTCTTCCCACCACACCAGCACGATTTGGTGCGTCTGCAGCTGGCGCTGAACCTCGCTGGTGTCGTTTCGATGCGCCTCATCAAGACCAAGGAAGGCCGGACCATGGTCCCGGCGGTCGAGCTGCTGATCAACACGCCGACGGTTCGTGAGCTGTTGGAAGCTGGACAGACGCGCATGCTGCCGAAGGCGCTCGCGGAGGGCGCGTACTACGGCACGATGACGTTCAACCAGTCGCTGAGCCGGCTGTTCGAAGCAGGCAACATCTCGCTCGAGGACGCCCTCGCGTCGTCGGACAATCCGGACGAGCTCAAGATGCAGATGCGCGGCATCACCAAGGGCGGCTCGACGGTCCCGCAGTAGCGGGCGGCGTCGGTTCGAGGATCGGATTCGGCCAGGAATCGGTTCCGTTCGGCGGGAATATCCGGTTGCGGGCGGTCGTCCTGACCCGTCCGAGCCGCTAGACTCCGCTGCGCAAGACCGTCATGAAGCTTCCGATCAACCAGCTCCTCTACGTCGCGATCGCCGGCCTGCTCGGCGGCAGTGCGTGGCAGTTCTACGAGACCTGGAAGGAGATTCGGAAGGAGGATGCCCGCGCCGAGCAGCGGCAGCGCGAGGCGAGCGACACCTGCAAGCTACGCCTCGAGAAGGGGCGGAGTCTCAACGTCGTGTCGAAGGGGCCGAACTACGCCGAGAACCAGCCCTGGGATCACTTCAAGGACGCGAACCTGATCGGCAAGCTGCCGCCGCCGCCGCCGAAGCCGATCGATCCCGAAGAGCAGAAGAAGCCCGAGAAGCCACCGGAGACGCCGCTCGAGGACATCTGCGCGATCGTCTGCCTGGTGTTCCAGGAAGACCAGTCGATGGCGATCCTGCGCTACCAGGAGACCTCGAACGTCGAGCCCCCCGAAGAGATCCTCGAGGCCTTCTCGCCGCCCGATACGGTCACTCCTACTCCTCGGACCAACAACAAGAACAGGCGCAACGCGGGCAAGGTCAAGACGGCTCGGCCGATCGCGCGTGCGATGCCGACGACCCGGGTCGGAGGCTTCGTTCAGACGCTCCGCCTCGAGGACAATCTCTGGCCGCCCTACGATCACATCAAGCTCGTCGCGATCGACGGCTACGCGGAGTTCGCGGAGTTCTCGCGGACGGCAGAGGATGGTTCCGAGTCGGCCCCCGAGAGGCTCTATCGCGACGAACTCGGTTTGTCCCAGGCGGTGATGGAGCGTCTCCACGAGGAGGGCTACACGCGCGGTTCGAAGCCACGCTCGGTGAATCCGGAGACCTCGCCCGAGGAGATCCCGGAAGGCCTGTTCGGGATCTGGGCCGGTGGCGACGACACCAAGCGGATCAACGGCGACTTCCACATCGGCCGTCGGGAGTGGAAGGACTGGAACGAGGATTCGAACCGGATCTTCAACCGCGAACTCCAGACCAAGAGCTACTCGGGTCGGAACGGTGTCTCCGGTGTGCAGATCACCAAGGTCAGCGAGCGCTTCCAGCAGTTCGGAGTGCAGGCCGGAGACGTCATCGTCTCCGTGAACGGCGAGCCCGTGCGCTCGAAGGCGCAGGCGATCACGGTTGGCAAGCGGTTGTACAAGCGCGGCGTGCGCACCTTCAACGTGGTGTTCCTGAGCCGTGGCGCCGAGGTCACGCGCACCTACGTCGCGCCGGACCAAGGGCGCTGAGCGTGCCGCGTTGAACGCCGCGCGCGTGCTGACCGTCGACCGCGGCAACACGACGCTCGACTGTAGGCTCGGGTCGGGGGGCAGTGCGGTGCGCGACCGGCTGGAGCCGACCGAGCGGGCACTCGTCGAATTCGTTGGCAGTCGGCCGCTCGACGTCGTCGTCGCTGCGAGCGTCGTGGATCGGGGCGACGACGAGTTGGCGTCGTTCTGTCGCCAGCGCGGCATCCCACTGCTGCGCGCCGGTGTCGAGTTGCCATGTCCGTTCCCGACGGGATACCGCGATGTGGCGGAGCTCGGAGTCGATCGCTGGGTGGGTGCGTTCGCTGCACGAGAGGTTCACGGACCGTGCGTCGTCGTCGATGCCGGGACCGCGGTCACGGTCGACGCGATCGACGGTGACCGCTTCTTCGCTGGGGTGATCGCGCCGGGACTGGCGACGGCGAGCGCGGGCCTCGTGCAGCGCGCGCCGCGTCTCCCGCTCGCGGATCTCGACGCCGGCTCCGTCGAGCTGCCGAGCGCGTCACCGACGCAGTCGGTGACCGCCGGGGCGTTGCTCGGCTTCGCGGCGATGGTCGACGGGCTCGTCTCGCGCGTGCGGGCGGCCGCTCGGATCGCTTCCGGGATCGTCGTGTTGACCGGAGGCGATGCCGACCGGATCGTGCGGCACTCCGAGACGGCATTCGAGCACGAGCCCGACCTCGTGCACGCAGGTCTGACATGGTTGTTCCAGCGTCGCGATTCGTCGTCCTGACGCCCGCCGGTGCCGGCGGAGTGGCTGTGGTCGCGGTGATCGGCGACGACCGTCACGAGGTCGCGGCGAGCGTGCTGCGGACGACCGGGGGGCGTCGAGCGCTTCGCCCCGACGTCGTGCCCCGACTGGCCGAACTCTGGGTCGACGGGGAGTGCATCGACCAGGTCCTCGCGGTGGATCGTCCGGAACTGGCGCAGGTCGAGATCCATGCGCACGGCTCGGCCGCCGTCCTCGATCGGCTCGGAGTCGAACGCATTCGGACCGCATCCGCTGCGCGTCGCCTGCTGCTCGGAGCACTCTCCGATTCGCAGTTGGCGCTCGCGTTCGAGCAGCTCGACGAGCCGTGGTCGCGATTCGTCGCCGGCCTCGGCGAGTTGGATGCCGAGCGTCGTCGGGCGGCGATCCTCGCGGCGCAGGAGAGGTCTCGCACCGCGATGGCCATCGCGACGCCGTGTCGGGTGGTGATCTGTGGTGCGCAGAACGCAGGCAAGTCCAGCTTGATGAATCGACTCCTGTTCCGCGAGCGTGCTCTGGCAGGTCGCCAGGCCGGTCTGACGCGTGACCCGGTCCGCGAGTCGACGGTGCTGGACGGCTACCCGTACGAGCTCGTCGATACCGCGGGCGAAGGCGAAACGCTCGATCCCGTCGACGTGGAGGCGATCCGTCGCGCTCGCGCCGAGCGCGCTCGCGCCGAATTGCGGATCCTCGTCGTGGACGGCGCTCGCGGACCCGATGCGACCGATCGGGAGCTGCTCGTCGCGCCGTGCCTCGTGGTTTGGAACAAGTCCGACCTCGGAACGTGCGGAACCCGGCTCCTCGAGTTCGAACCGGCGGTCTCCGTCTCGTGCCTCGATCCGGCCGGCGCGCCGGATGTTCGTGCGCGGGTGGGGGCGGCACTGCGCGAGCTGAGAGCGCTGCCGGTCGCGGGCCCGGTCGGCGGCCCGGCA
>JAGQQZ010000273.1 GCA_020425915.1 Planctomycetota bacterium
CGAGATCCGGGTCGATGGTTCGCTGACCGACTGGCCCGCGGTCCCGGCGATCCGACTCGATGACCCGCGCCTCGTCTCGGGTACCGCCTTCGGAGTGTTCACGGGTCCGGGCGACTGCTCGGCGCAGGCGTTCCTGTTGTGGGACGACGAGCACCTGTACTTCGCCGCGAAAGTCCTCGACGATCTCCACTGGCGACTCTCCGCGGACACCCCGCAGCTCACCGAGATCCCACCGACCGATTCGATCGAGCTGACGATCGACCCGCGTCGGGACACGCGCGCGATCGGTGCGGATCCGGGGCGGCAGGAGGACGCGGGCTACTGGCTGTCGCAGACCGAGGGGCGTGATGTCGTGCGGTGGAACCGACTGGCGGGCAGCGCCTCGATCGCGAAGGCGAAGTGCGCCGTCGCTCGCGACGACGACTCGAGCATCACGACGTACGAGGCCCGCATTCGATGGAGCGACGTCCTGCCGGTCGAGATGAAGCCGGAGGACGGAGTGATCCTCGACATGCAGATCGTCGTCAACGACCAGGACGTCCCCGACGATCCGATGCCCGACACGCGCATCGGCTGGACGTTCGGCACCGGGATCCGGATCGATCCCGGCCTGTTCGGTTCGGCGCGGCTCTCGAAGCGAACCAGTGCGGGCGTCGAGCGCATCGAGATCGACGACTTCCCGGCGCCGCCGACGCTGCCCGGGGATCCCGTGCCGGACAAGCGACACTGGATCGAGCTGCAGAAGGAACTCGCGGCGATGCCACCGGTCGTCGCGACCGTCGAGGACGTCGAGCCGGAGTTCGCCGGGGGCGCGGCACGCAAGGACTGGCTCGAGCGGCTCGACCACGAGCACGCCGAGTTCCCACGCTACGACTACCTGCGGTTCCACATGTGCGTGCAGCGTCGGATGGTCCGCGAGGTCGGCGGCATCGTGGAGACCGGACTACCGTTCTACTGGTCGCAAGCGCTTCGCGAGACGCGTCGAGCCGCGCAGCGAACGCTGCCCGACAAGGGCTTCCGACTGTTCCGCCTGCCGCACACCGGTTGGCTCGTGCGCAGCAAGGAGGCGAGCTTCTTGATCGATCCGTCGGGGTTCGGCGTCGCCAACGAGCTGCGTGACTACACCGATTTCGTGTTGCTGACGGCGCCCAACGACGTGATGCGGCGCAACGACCAGCTCAGTGTGCGGCTGTTCACGATGCGCAAGCCCGACGAGCGGCCGATCTTCGCGCACATCGCACAGAACATGCCAGGCTTGCCCGCCAAGTCGTTCGATGTCGTCGTGCCGGGCAAGACCTATCACGCGCACGACCTGGAGATCCGTGTCATCGGCCGGACCGACGAACGCGGCTGGGTGTTGCCCACCGTCGGCTACAGCGTGAAGTGGCCCGACGGTTCGACGCTCGTCGTCAGCGGCGTCCACGCGCTGTCGGAGGACGTCACGGGTGTCGACTCGCCCGACGTGGCGATCGTGTCGGCGATGCACCCGTACGCACACGCGTTCGGTCAGCGCGTCGGTGCCAAGGTCACGGTGATCGGCGACGTCCTCCAGTGCGCGACCGCGCCCGGTGCGAACGGGCGTGTGTCGATCGAGGACGCGTTCACGCTCCAACGTCGATTGCGACCGCACGCTTCGGTCATCCTCGCGCCGTCCGAATCGCTGGATTCCGCAGCTCCGCGCGTGCGCTGAACCTCGAGCATCGCATAGGATGCGATCGCAGGACTCGCCCCCTGCCCCTCCTCATTGGCCGCTTTGCACCGAGCGAAATGTCCGAGACCATGACAGCCAACAAGAAGTCGCCCGGCTTCGATTTCGTCGTCAAGCAACTCGAAGCCGACAAAGACGTCGACTATGCGACCGTCCGTGATGCAGCCGCTGCCGCGGGCTTCACGATCTACCCGATCATGTACGGCCGGGCGAAGGCCAAGCTCGGCCTCGTCGAAGTCGCGCCGCGCGGTTCTCGCAAGAAGGCGAGGGAGCGCGCGAAGCAGCGCAAGGCGCTGCACGGCGATTCGTTCGTCCCCGTGATCGAGCCTGGTTCGGGCCCGATGGAATCTCTCGAAGCCGTCATCGATGCGATGAAAGCGGGAGATGCGGCGCGTCAGCGCTATCGCGCCGCGCTGTTGCAGATTCGAGAGATCCTCGACGACGTGCTGCAGGACTGAGCGATCCGACTGCGCGATCGAAACCGCCCCGAAACGGTGCGGTTGCGGCGAACTTTTTCGCCGCGGTCTCAATTCGAGGCGAACCCCCGAGTTTCCCGGAACTAGTGGCGGGGCGTGTTAGCTTTCTCTGACGGGGGATCGTTCTCGCTTCGCTCACCTTCTGACAACTTGGATCTTGCCATGAGTTCTCGAACCATCCACTGGTTCATCGCGTCGCTGACGGCAGCGACGTTGTGCACTCCTGCTCTCGCCCAATTCGCCGAACGCGGTTCACTCCCCGGTTCCGGCGCTCCTTCGATCGACTGCTCGGGACGCTCGATCAAGGCTCCTCGAATCCGCGCGGTTCACACCGACGACACCTCGCTCGTCGGTGGCACCGCATACCTGTTCGAGTACGACCCGTTCCTCGCCTACCAGCTCGGTCGCAACATCAACTTCCGCGAGTTCCGCGATCGTGACGGGGTGTTCTCGTCGAAGGTCGCGAACCTCGGCGGTCCGATGCCGGACGGCACGACGGCGAAGATCACCGCAAACAACCACACGAGCTGCTCGGGTTGTCACAACCTGCCGCAAGGCACGCCCGGTGGTGGCACGAACTTCCACAAGGATTCGGGCATGGGTCGGAACGCGCCACACTACTTCGGCGCCGGCCTCGTCGAGATGATCGCGATCCAGACGCGCGCGAAGATCATGCGCGTCATCGACACCAACAACGACGGCTGGGTCAGCGCGTCCGAGGCGACCGCATCCGGTGGCCGCGTCGACGTGCGTCCTGCGGAGTTCGGACGTCCGATCAACTTCGGCAACCCGATGCTCTCGAACGGTTCGACCGGCAAGCCGCGTCTGAACAACATCTTCCGGGTCTGGTACGTCGATGCGAACGGCGTCCAGGTCCCCGGCGCGACCGAAGTCGATGGCCAGACCACGTTCGGCTACAACTTCGAGATGGTCGTCTGGGGTTGGGGCCAGGGCCCCGGCCGCTCGGCGCTCAACCCGACCAACCGCACGTTCCTGTGGGATCCGTTCAACGCGCACAGTGGCCTGCAGGCGTTCGATCCGACGACGACGAACGATCCTGACGGTGACGGCGTCTCGGAACCGAGCCTCGCGGGCGCGATCCAGTTCCCGGCCACGCACCGCGCGCCGGATGCTGGCAACACCCTCGACGCGAAGGGCTTCAGCCGCGACGACCCGGACAACGACGGCCACATGTCCGAGATCACCGAGGGCGACCTCGACCTCGGCGAGTGGTTCATGCTGAACGCGCCGCAGCCGGCGTTCAAGGGCACCGCGTGGGAGTACCACATCGGGATCCAAGTGCTCGCCTACCTGCACTGCACCGATTGCCACACGCCGAACTGGTTCATCGAACCGCGCGACTCCGCTGACGAGCCGTCGGTCCACAAGTTCGCCGGTGACCGTCGCCTGTTCGACCTGACGGTCTACAACGACCTCATGCGCGGTGGACTGCAGGGCTCGATGCGCAAGCTCTACACCCAGCAGGGTGACCGCTACGTCCGCAACTTCGACGGCTACCTCGTGCAGGGCATCTTCACCGACTTCCGTCACCACGACATGGGTGAGGGATTCACCGAGATCGGCTTCGACGGCACGGTCAACACGACGTGGCGCACGCCGCCGTTGTGGGGTGTCGGCAGTGGCTTCCCGTGGGGCCATGACGGCCAGTCGCTCTCGATCGAGGACGCGATCCTGCGTCACGGCGGCGAGGCGCAGGGCTCGAAGCGGCTCTACCAGTTCTCGACGCCGTACGTGAAGCGCTTCGTGCTCGAGTTCCTGAGCAACATGGTGCTCTACGACTACGAGACGATGCCCGCCGACATCGATGGCGACGGCCAGATCTCGCCGAACTTCGTCGTGTCCGGCATGGACACCGAAGAGGAGCGCTTCAACGTCGAGTGGCTGTTCAAGAACCCGCTGAAGATCCAGGGGCCGTTCACGAACGTCGACGGCATCTCGATCCGCTCGTTCGCGGGCACGAACATCCCGCAGGCCTACGGCCTGGACCTCCCGTACCGTCGCGATTCCGACCTCGATGGCTGGCCGGACGTCTGGGACAACGCCCCGACGCTGACGGGCTACAAGGACGGCGTCAACTGAGCCCAAGCGGCGCCTGACGGGCGGCTGCAGCGCGATTCCCAGTCCGGGACGACGCGTTGCAGCCACTCGTGTGTACGGCCGATAGCGGGTGTGCGACTGCGCGAAGTCGCTTTCGCATATCGCCGTGCCCATCGCAATCCGCCACACCCTGTCGATCACGTTGCTCACCTTCGCCGTGGTCGCGATCGTGGTATCGGCTCGGCCCGATGACGTGTGGTGGGTGGCGAGCATCGTCGCGATGCTCGTGGGCTCGGGAGCCTGGCTCGTGCACGGGCGGGCACTCGGTGCGCTGTCCGAGCACCTCGGCGAGGGGCGCCCGACGCGAACGATGACCCACATGTTCTGGCACGTCGATCGCCTGCGCCGGGACGTCAGCGACGCGAACTCGCGTGCCAGCTTCCTCGAGCGCAGCCTCGTCGAGGAGCGCGAGCTGCTGCAGGGTGTCGTCGACAACACGGTCCACGAGCTCCGCACGCCATTGACCACCGTGCTCGCGACGATCGAGATGGCACGCTCGGGGATGCTCGAGGATCCGATCGACACGGACGAGCTGTTCCGGCACGCGCACTCCGCGTGTCACCACATGCTGTTCATGATCAACGACCTGCTCGACGCCTCCGCGCTGCGCTCGGGTGTGCTGCGGCTCGAGCCACGCAGGGTCTCGCTGTCGGCCGTCGCGGCGAACGCCGAGGGCGTGCTGCAACCGATCGCGCAGGTCAGCGGGATCGAACTGCGATTCCAATGCGAGCAAGGGCTCGCGCCGATGTGGGCCGACGAGATGCGGACGATGCAGGTGCTGTTCAACCTGGTCGGCAACGCGATCAAGTACTCGGAGCCCGGCGGGCACGTCGACGTCAGCGTCGACCGGTTCGCCGAAGGGCTGCTGCGTGTCGAGGTCCGGGACGACGGCCTCGGCGTGCCCGAGGACAAACGCTCGAACCTGTTCGGCCGATTCGCTCGGGTCCACGACCCGAACGATTCGACCGCCAGCGGCACCGGGATCGGACTCAACTTCAGCAAGATGCTCGTCGAGCGGATGGGGGGCGAGATCGGCTACCGTCCGCGCGAGGGCGGGCCGGGTTCGGTGTTCTGGTTCACGGTGCCCACGGCCGAGCCCCCGGCCGCGGTCGGAGTCGCACTGGAGTCGAGTCGGGCCGAGCCGGCGCCGGAGCGCGAGCCCAGCGGGTAGTCAGACGTCGATCCCGAACTCGCGCAGGCGCGCGGCGTCGACCTCGAGCGCGTGGGCATCGCAGTACGCGGTGAATCGCTCCATCATCTTCGACGTGAACGGGGCCGTCCGGCCGCCGTTGAGCTCCCGGTCGTTGACGTGCGTGACCGGCGAGATGTCACGGCCGGTCGAGGTGAGGAACATCTCGGTCGCGTGCTCGATCTCGTCCTCGCTGAAGTTCCGTTCCCGGAACGCGATCCCGGCCCCGTGCGCGCACTCCTCGAGCATCCGACGCGTGATCCCGGGCAGGAGTCCCGCGCCGAGTGGGGGCGTGTAGATCACCTCGTCGATGACGACGTAGAAGTTCGCCGTCGAAGCTTCGGTGACGTTGCCGTCGGCGTTGAGGAACAGGCAGTCGGTCGCGCCCTTGGCCTTGGCCTCGGCGAGCCCGAGGACGTTGTTCAGGTAGTTCCCGCTCTTGATCGCCGGGTCGAGGGCGCGCCGATCGTTGCGCAGCCGCGGGATCATCGCGAGTCGGGAGGGGTTGCCGGCGACCTTCGGCAGCGGACGGACCATGAGCACCGTGGTGGCCGGACCAGGAGCGTAGGCCAGGTCGATGTTCGGCGCCGTGCCGGTCCCGCGCGTCACGATGATCCGGACGTAGGCGTCCTCGTCGGCGGTCGAACCGGCGCGCCG
>JAGQQZ010000274.1 GCA_020425915.1 Planctomycetota bacterium
CGAACCTCGAGTTCCGCCAACCGCGGATCGATGCGGCACGCGATGTGCTCTGCCCGGGCGTGATGCCGCACTCCGACAAGCCCTGGTTCACGTCGCTCGCGCTCGCGCTCGCGGTCGGATCGGTGGCGGCTTGGTTCGGCGCAGGACACCTGGGCAACCAGGTCGACGTCACGAATCGCGCGCTCAAGTCGCGACTCTCCCAGGAGGCCCACGACCTCGCCGCGCTCCGCCGGGATTTCGGCGAGGATCGCGTGCTGCTCCTCGGATTCCAGGCCGCGTCGGGGCTCCGCCTCTCGGCCGAGGAACTGCGCGACGTCGACGCGATCGGCCGCGACCTCGCGGAGCAGCAGCGGGACGTCGTCTCGGTCGACGTCGTCCGGCAAGCCGATCCGTCGCTGGCCTGCCTGGCGGTCGACCTGACGCCGACGACCGGCCCCGCGCAGGTCGAAGTCGCGGAACGAGTCGTCGACCGCGCCCGGGACCTCTGCCCGCCGACCCTCGAGCTGCGCGCGACCGGCCAACAACTCGGCGAGCAAGCCGTGGCGCAGGCGCTCGGGAGCGAACGCGAACGCGTCGTACCGATGGTCGCGCTGACACTCGTCGCGCTGCTCTGGTTCGTCTACCGTCGACTTCGCGTGGCCCTGGTCGTGCTCGCGGCGCCAGGCGCGTCGATCGCCATCACCGGCGGACTGTTCGCGTGGTGCGGCCATCGGATCGACCCGGTCGCGACTCTGCTGGACCCAGTGCTGCTGACGGTCGGTGTGGCCGCCGGCGTGCACCTGGTCGAGGGCTTCGCCTGGCACCGCCTGCGCGAAGCTCCGCGCGAGGCGGCCGCATCGGTTCGACTCCACCTCCGCGCGCCCGTCCTGTGGACGACGATCACGACGATGGTCGGATTCTTCGGGCTGACGCTGACGGATCTTCCGGCGGTCGTGGCGTTCGGTGCGTACGCCGCGTTCGGCGTCGCGCTCGTGAGCTGCCTCGCGTTCTGGTGTGTCCCGATCTGGCTCGCGACCTTCGTCCCGTCGGTGCAGCCCGCGCGCGCCAATCGGACGATCTGGATCGCACACTCACAGTGGCTGACCCGCCGCGCGACCACGATCCTGGCAGTGTCGGTCCTCGTGCTGTCCGCCGCGTTCGCCGGCCTGTCGCGGAGCCACGTCGACAACGATCCGCTCCGCCTCCTCGCCGAGAACCACACGTTCCGCCGCGACCACGACTGGTTCGTCAATCGACTCGGCGGCGTCGAGACGGTCGGGATCCGGATCCCCGCCGCGAGCGACGCCGCGACTCCGGATCGGATCGCGCTGCTCGGCGCAGACCTCGTCGAACACGCGGACGTGGTCGGCTTCGCCCGTCCACCGCGGCGAGCCGAGAACGGGGACGTGCTGTTGTCGGTGCTGCTGGCACCGGGTGGCAGCGCGTCTCGCGTCGCGACCTTCGATTCGATCGATGCGCGCCTGGCCACGTTCGGGTTCCCCGAGGTTCGTGTCGTCGGAACCGCCGTCCAGATCGCCCGCGACTCCGTCCGTCTGGTCAGGGGGCAGCTCGCCGGCATCCTCCTCGTGATCCCGCTGCTCGGCGTGGTCGTCGCGCTCGGACTCCGCTCGTGGCGACTCGGCGTGCTCAGCCTCCTGCCGAACGCGGCTCCCGCGGCCGCGCTGTACGGCATCGTCGCCTGGCTCGACCGCCCGCTCTCCGTCGCCACCGTGATGATCGGCTCGACGATGATGGGCCTGGTCATCGACGACACGATCCACCTGATGCACCACTACGTGCAGTCGCTGCGACGTGGCCGCACGCCGCGCCGCGCCGTGCTCGACGCGATGACGCGCACCGGCCGAGCGATCTCCGTGACGTCGGTGGTGCTCGCGCTCGGACTCGGCGTCGGCGTCTTCGGCTCGCTCGAGAGCACGATCGAGTTCAGCGCCCTCGCGGCAGGCACCGTCGTCATCGCCTGGCTGCTCGACGTCGTCGTCCTGCCCGCCACGTTGTTGGTCTTCCCGTTCTGGTCGCGTGGCGTGAGCCGTTCGTCCACGGCGCCGTCCCGCATTCGAGACACCCATCCGGTTTCCACACCATGCCCGACACCTTCGACGTCCTGATCCTCGGCGCCGGTCCAGCCGGTAGCAGCCTCGCGATCCGCATGGCGCGCGCCGGGTTCTCGGTCGCGCTCGCGGACCGCAAGCGGTTCCCGCGCCCGAAGCCGTGCGGTGAGTTCCTGAGCCCCGAGTGCGTTCCGCTGCTCGACGATCTCGGCATCGACGATCTCGTCTCGAACCACGGCGCGCGCGAGGTCGCGGGCATGCGTCTGTTCGGCTACGAACACGCGGCGGTCGGTTTCTTCCGCGACGTGGGTCGGAGCGCGACGCCGTTCGCCGGTGGCGGCCTCGCGATCCGCCGCGAGATCCTCGACCACGAGCTCGTGCTCGAGGCCGAACGGAACCCGAACGTGACCTGGCTCGAAGGCCACACCTTCCACTCCCTCGTGCGCGACGGATCGCAACGCGTCGTCGGGGCCGTGCTCCGTGCACCGGATCGTTCCGACCGTGAGATCCGAGCGCGCTGGACCGTCGGCGCCGACGGTGTCCGGTCCCGGGCGGCGCGGGAACTCGGCGTGCAGCGTCGGATCGGTTGGCTCGACAAGTTCGCGCTGACTTCGCGGTTCTCGAACGTCACGACCGCATCGACAGCGGAGGTCCACATGTTCCCCGGCGGCTACTTCGCCGCCGCCCCGGTCGAGGAAGGCACGCTGAGCGTGAACCTGATCGTCGACCGCGGCCGGCTGCGCGAACGTGACGGCGACTGGGACGACTTCTTCGCGGAGCACCTGGCTCGCGTCCCCGAGTTCGCCGAGCGACTGCAGGCCGCCGTGCGAACGGATCCCGTGCGCGGCATCGGTCCGCTCGCCTACACCACGACGGCGCAGACGGCCCCCGGCATCGCCTTGGTCGGCGACGCCTGCGGCTACGTCGACCCGATCACCGGCGAAGGCGTCTACTTCGCGCTGCGCGGTGCCGAGCTGCTGGCCGAGGGACTCGAAACGGCGCTGCACCAGCCGGCCGCGGAGGCCCGAACGATGCGTCGCTACACCCGTGCTCGACGCCACGAGATCGGGCCGCGTCTCTGGGTGGCCAAGCTGCTGCAGCGCGGACTTCGCCACGAGGGCATCACACGACGCGTACTCGGTGCGCTCGAATCGCGCCCCGGCCTCGCCGACCTGCTGGTTTCGTTCACGGGCGACTACGTTCGGTTCCGCGACGTCCTGCGCCCCGGTGTCTGGCGTCGCGCCCTCTCGGTCAGGGAGGCATCGTGATCCGCCCCTGGGCCGCCCCGCTCCTTCCTCTGATCGTCGCGGCGGGAGCCCTGTCGCTGGTCGAACGCGATCTCCGCAGCGAGAGCGGAGTCGACGTCGCCCCGCGCACGGTATCGCCGTCGATCGAACTCTCCGCACCGCCCGACGTCGGCCCGATCTGGCCCCGCGCATTCGCGAAGTTCGAGTCCAACCAGGAGTCCCGCGTGCGGTTCCGGATCGACGGCACCGGTGACGAAGTGACCGCCTCGGGCTCGGTCGAATCGGGCGCCGTCGAGTGTGACGAGAACGGCCTGCCAACGCGGGTGACGTTTCGCGTGCCCCTCGCGTCGATCCGAAGTTCCGATCGCGCTCTCGCGCGCGGCGTCCTCGGCGTCCATCGCAACGAGACGATGGAGTTCGTCGGCGTGCGAACGGCCACGCGCAGTCGGGTCGCGACCGGACGGGTCGTCGGACTGGACTTCGCCGGCTCGGTGAGCGTCGGCCCGAGTGCCCGGCGCATCGTCGTCTCGATGCAGGTGCTCTACTCCCCGACGTCGCACCGACTCCGTGTCGTCGGCTGCGGGCCCGTCACGCCCTCGGACTTCGGTTTCCCGGCCCGCTGGGGACTCGTGCCGTGGACGAACGAAAGGACGATGACGGTGGCTTGGGACCTCTCGTTCGATAGCTTGAGTGGGTGACGACACCCGGCGCAGGCGACCCGCGATGAGCCCCGATCTGTCCCGCAAGCGGCGACGCAGCATCTCGGTCAGGGCGAAGATGCTCGTCGTACTCGTTCCGTTGCTGCTGTTGATCGGCGTGCTCCTCGCTTATGCGACCGAGCAGGCGGGTCGCATCCACCGCGACCTGGCCCGATTGACCGAAGAGGAGCACGAGGCCGAACAGACCCAGTCGCTGCTCGTCGAATTGCGCGGTGCCGAGGCGTGGGCGAAGCGCTCGATCGGTTCCGAACCGCGTGCGGCGATCCAGGACGACCTGCAGCAGCACCTCAGCCTCGCGCGGCAGGTTCTCACCGACCTCCACCACCCCGAAGAGGACGACCCCTCGGATCCCGGGCACGAGCAACGCGAGCACGAGCTCCGGGACAGCCTGCTCGAGACTCTCGACCGGATCTCCCAGCGCGTCGGAGACGTGGCGGACTGGTCGGTGTTCGCGACCGACCTCGGCGATGCCCGGCGCCGCGTGGAAGTGCTCGCGACCGAGACGCGCCACGAAGCGACGCGGGTGGCGAGCCATCTGGACGCGAGCGTCCAGCGCCTCGTCGACATGCTGTTCCTGCTCGCCGCCGCAGGAATCGCGACTCTGGTCTCGATGAGCTGGATGTTCCGGCGGGTCGTCATGCACCCGCTGCTCACGATCGAGGCGGCGACGCAGAGCCTCGGCCGCGTCACACCCGCGATGGACTCGACGGCCGTCCCCGAACGCCCGGCCGCCCGCGTCCCGATCCTGTCACGCGACGAGTTCGGTCAGCTCGCGGCGACCTTCAACGACATGGCGGAGCGGATCGACTCGGATCGGAGGGAACTCGAGCAGCGTGTCGAGCAACGCACGCGCGAGGTCATCCGCACGGCGCGGCTGGCGGAGCTCGGGACCTTGGCGGCGGGCATCGCCCACGAGATCAACAACCCGCTCGCATCGATCGCTGCCGGCATCGAGGGCCTGCAGCGCGACCTCGACGGTTCCGCATCCGAGTCTTCGAAGGAGTTCCTCGAGCTCGTGCTCGAGGAGACCAACCGCGCCCGAGACATCGCGACGCGACTCCTGCGACTGGGCCGACACGACACGCTGCGGCGCGAGCCGGTGTTCCTGGCCCACGAGGTCCACGACGTCGCGAAGATGGTGGGACACCTCGCGAAACAGCGTCGCGTCGAAGTCGTCGTCGACGTCGACGAAGATCTACCCCCGTTGACGAGCGACCCGGGGGAGTGGCGGCAAGTGCTGTTCAACCTGCTACGGAACGCGATCGACGCGACTCCGGAAGGCACCCAGGTGCTCGTCTCCGCAGCCCTCGAGAACGGCCGAGTCGTCGTCCGCGTCCGCGACCACGGCCCGGGCTTCGACGACGACGACCTCGACCGGGTGTTCGAGCCCTTCTTCACGAAGAAGGCGCCGAACCAAGGAACCGGCCTCGGACTCGCGATCGTCGACCGCATCGTCCGCGAATTCGGTGGCGAGGTCGACGCACGGAACTGCGCGACCGGCGGTGAGCTCCGCGTCTCGGTGCCGGTGCCGGAGTAGCGAGCCTCAGCGTCGCTCGCCGATCTCGTAGCGCAGCACGCGGCACTCGATCGGGCCGTTGTGCACCGGGATCTTCCGATCTGCCTTGAGCCGCAGGGCGTGGCCGATCGCCGGATTCCCGGACAGGATCCAGGCGATCGAGAGTGGGCACTCGCGCCGCAGGAAGTCGCCGAGGTCGCGCCAGGACGCTTCGAGGTCCTCGGGGTCGAGGCGTTCGCCCCAAGGCGGGTTGCAGAGGACGACCGCGGGTGGAGCCTCGAGGTGGAAGTCGGCCAACGCCGTATGGTGCACGCGGATCCGGTCGCGCAACCCGGCGAGCTTGATCGACTCCTTCGCGATCGCGATCGCGCCCGGGTGGCGGTCGGCGACGTCGATCCGCGGCACCGAGTCCATCGACATGCGCTTGAAGGCGTCCTCGATCAGACCGCGCCACGCCTTGGCGTCGAAGTCGGGCCAGCGCTCGAACGCGAAACGCTGTTTGAGTCCCGGAGCACGGTCGGCCGCGATCCACGCCGCCTCGATCGCGATCGTCGCCGAACCGCACATCGGGTCGCACAACGGGCTGCGTCGATCCCATTCGGAGAGCAACACGAGTCCGGCCGCGATCGACTCGTTGAGCGGGCTCTTGACCTGGATCGGTCGGTAGCCGCGCTTGTGCAGGCTGCCGCCGACGAGGTCGCGATACAACGTGGCCTGGTCGCGTTGCAGGTGCAGCTTGAGCTGCAGGTCGGGCCGCTTCGTGTCGACGCTCGGGCGGCGCCGTGCGCGCTCGCGGAACTGGTCGACGATCGCATCCTTGACGCGCAACGCGGCGTACTTCGAGTGACGGAACACCGAGTCGCGGATCGACGCATCGACGGCGAGCGTCTGGTCGACCCGCATGAGGTCGTCCCACCCGAACGACGCGACCCAGTCGTAGAGGTCGTCCTCCCGATCGATCGTCGCCTGCCCGATCGTCTCCTGCAGGCGCACGGCGGTCCGCGACCACAGCGCGACGCGGTAACCGGCGGTGCGATCGCCCTCGAACCGCACGCCGCCGCGACCGGATTCGATGCCGTCGACGCCAAGGCCTTCGAGTTCGTTCGCGAGCACGCCTTCGAGGCCGAGCGTGCAGGCGGCGAAGTACTCGACCACGTCAGGCGCCGCCTGCCGCGGCGGCAAAGTCATCGGCGAACACGTCGAGCGCGCTGACGATCGACGCCGCAGCCATCTCGATCAGCGAGCAGCGACCCTTGCCGCGGGCGAAGTCGGTGATCTTGGTGATCTGTTCGCGGTAGCCCGGCCCCTTCGCGGCCTGCACGCCCTTCAGCACGTGGACGAGCTGGTTGGTCTCCATCCGGCACGGCGGGCACTGCCCGCACTGCTCGTCCATGAAGAACTGCGCGATCTCGGACAGACGTGCGAGCACGTCGTCCCCTTCCTCGATCCAGCTCACGCCCCCGCAACCCGGCGACGATCCGAGCGGGCGCAGCGTCTCGTGCGCGATCGGGACGTCGAGGTGCTCGGCGGCGAGGAAGCCGCACGACAACGCCGGCAACACCGCGCGGATCGCGCGACCACTCGCGGTGCCCCCACCGCAACCCTCGATCAGCTCGCGGTAGGTCGTGCCGAACGGCAACTCGTAGACGCCGGGGTTCTTCGCCGCGCGTCCGAGCGTGAACAGCATCGTGCCGGGGCTCTCGGCGGTGCCGATCGCGCGGTACGCGTCGGCGCCCTCGCGCACGATGAACGGCACGTGCGCCAGCGACTCGACGTTGTTGACCGTCGTGGGTTTGCCGTGGACGCCCGACTCGCCGGGATACGGCGGTTTCTCCTTCGGCTTGCCCGGCCCACCCTCGATCGAGTCGATCGCGGCGGTCTCCTCACCGGCGACGTAGGTCGTTGGCGCGCGGTGGATCTCGATGTCGAAGATCAGCAGGCCGGCATCGCGCAGTTCCGCGAGCGCGGCCTCCGCGGCCTCGATCTGCGGCGCCATGTCCTCGATCAGGTAGAGGTAACCCTTCGAGGCGCCCGTCGCATGACCGCAGAGCAGGATCCCCTCGAGCACCGCGTGCGGGTAGTTCGCGACGAGGAACTTGTCCTTCTCCGATCCGGGCTCGTGCTCGCCGCCGTTCGCGACGACGAACTTCTGGTCCGCGCTCGCGGCCGCGGCCAAGCGCCACTTCCGCGCGGTCGGGAACGCCGCCCCCCCACGCCCACGAAGGCCAGCGGCCTCGACCAGATCGATCAACGCGCTCGGCTCGATCTCCGAGCGGGCGCGCTCCAGCGCGGCGTATCCGCCGCGCGCGCGGTACTGCTCGAGCGTCTGGCGGGGCGAACCCTGGGGTTCCGTCAACAGAATGCGCGCGGTCATCGAGCGAGATGTCTAAACGAAGTCGAGAACCGAGGGAACCACGCGCGATACCGATTCAGGCCTGCGATCGACGATGCGAACTCGGCCCGATCCTGGACAGCACCAACCTGGCTGCGATCATGGCCACATGGCCGAGACTCGAAACAGACGTCGTCCCCCGTTCGTCCGCGTCGTGTTCTACCTCGCCGTCTTGCTCGCCATGGGCGTCGCGATGCTCGAACTCGGCCTCCGCGCGGTGGTGTTCCAGAAGACGTCGTTCCATCCGACCGCGATCGGCCAGGCGTTCTACGACCTCCAGGTCCGGACCTACGTCGAGGGATCGCTCGAACGGACGTTCGACGACCCGACACAGACCTCGGACGACAAGAAGTACAACCCCGACGACCTCGTCGGCTGGACCTACGTCCAGGGCGATCGATCCAAGACGCGCAGTTTCGCCTACCTCGGCGGTGCGATGCGATCGTCACACCGGGTCAACCTGCGAGTCGGCGAGGACGGGTATCGCGTTACGAGCAGGAACCCAAGCCAGTACGCCGGCAAACCGGAAATCCACGTCTACGGCGGGTCGCGCACGTTCGGTCACGGCGTCAGCGACGAGGAGACGTTCGCCTGGAAGATCCAGGAGGCGTTTCCCGACTATCACGTCCGCAACCTCGCGCAGGGTGGATTCGGGAACGTGCAGGGGTTCGTGCAGTTGCGCGACGCGATCGCGCGCGGGAATCCTCCCAAGGTCGCGATCTTCATGTACGCGCCCTTCCACATGTTCCGCAACTACGGAACTCCATCCTGGCTGGGACGCGGCGTGCGTTCCGACGAACTCCAAGCGGTCGTGGCGCGGATCGAGAACGGCGAACTCGTCGTCAAGCGGGACGTGATCGAGCGACGGTCGGCGGACGACCCACCGTTCGTCGAGATCATCGAAGTCACGTCGCGGCTGTTCCAGGAAGCGCGGCAACTCTGCGAGGACCACGGGATCGTTCCGGTGCTCGGCG
>JAGQQZ010000275.1 GCA_020425915.1 Planctomycetota bacterium
AGGCCGCCAACGAGTCCGCGTCGAGCGTCGGCGGACACCGAAGATCCGCGTAGCGCGCGAACGTCACGAGGCCGACGCGATCGTTCACGCGCGCCTTCGCGAACGCGAGCGCCTGGTCGCGCGCAGCGTCCATCCGCCGCGTGTCGGTTCCCGGGTCGACATCCGGGGCCTGCATCGAACTCGAGACGTCGAGCACGAGCAGGATGTCGACGCCTTCGGACTCGATCGGCACGACGGATCGCGTGACGGGGCGGGCGAGCGCCACGACGAGCGCCATTCCGGCGAGCGCGGTGAGCGCAACCGGCAGCCATGTGAGCCGCGATCGCAGGGTCTTCGGCAGGCCCTCCAGCCAGGTCACCGAGGCCGCCGGCAACGCCGCGCGCGTGCGGCGCAACGACCAGACCAACGTCGCGACCGGCAACGGCAACAGCAGCAGGAACCACGGATCCAGCAGCGACCAGTCGGCTTCGATCCAACCGAGCGTCATGCGAGAACCTCCACACGCGACTCATGCGCACGGTCGGGTCGCGTGCTCTCCACGAACCCTTCGGCGAACGCGAACGCCTCCCGGTGGGCATCCTCACCCGGTTGCATCGCCGCGAACTTGACGAGGTCGGACTGCTCGAGGAATCGACGCAGGTGAGCCCTCTGTTCGGCGTCGAGCAGGCCGCTGCGTTCGACTTCGGGCAGGAACTCCTCTGTCGTCCGCTCTGGCGCCTGGAGACCGAACCGATCTTCCAGGTACACGCGCAGGACCTGCGAGACCTCGACCCAGAACGACTCGACTTCGGCCGCCGTACGCCGCGGCGCGTCGCGCAACCGGGCGAGCGCACGCAACGCCTTGATGTGCGGCGGGACCGCGATCTCGACCGGTTGCGCGACCGGTCGGGCGCGCAGGCGTCGAATCCACCAGAACAGGATGGTGAGCGCCGCGAGCGCTCCGCCGAGACTCCACCACACCCACGCCGGCGTCCGCCCTGGGAACAACGGAGCAGGAGCCTCCAGTTCGTCCGCCTGACCCTCGAGGACCGTCGCGACGTCGAGGTGGAGTTCGGACGTCGTCGCCGTCCGTTCGCCGGCCGTGACCTGGAACGGCGGGATCGTCAGCTCGCCGAGCTCTGTCGGACGCAGGTCGAGTCGGAAGCGCCGCCATTCGCCAGCCGGGTCCACGAGCCGCACGCCGGGCGCCGCGGTCACCGTCCCTTCGAATCCGTCGGGCACGTCGGGCTCGAAACTCGCGTCGACGCCTTCCCCGACGAACCAGTCGAGCACCACCTCGACCGGCCCGAACAGCGGAGCCTCCGACGCCGACAACCCGGCTCGTAGATCCAAGCCCTCGGCCGGGCGCTCGCCCCAGAGCGGACCGGACTCCTCGTACGACGAACACGCGACGAGGAGCCCGAGGACGACGAGCCCGATTCGACGGATCATCCGTGCGCTCCTCTGAGTTCGCGCATTCGGAAGAACTTCATGATCGGTTCGGCGATGCTCCGCTCGGGTCGAATCTCGAGCAGGTCGACGCGCGCCTTGCGCAACTCGCGGACGAACGCCTCGTCGTGTGCCCGCACGCGATCCGCATAGGCTCGGCGTACGCCCCGCGACGACGAATCGACCCAGCGCGCAGCGCCGGACTCGAGATCTCTGAGGTAGAGCAAACCCGCGTCGGGTAGCTCGCGAGAATGCGGATCGAGGAGCCGAACCGCGACGACGTCGTGTCGGCGTCCGAGGAGCTTCAACGCGCGCGAGTATCCCCCATCGTCGAGGAAGTCGCTGACGACGAAGACGACCGCACGCTTGCGTTGCACGCGAGCGGCGTAGTCGAGCGCGGCGGCGAGATTCGTCTGCTGGCCGCGACCCTCGGCGGCCAGAGCTTCACGAATCAGGCGGAGGACGTGCTGGCTGCCCTTCTTCGCCGGGATGTAGGTCTCGACCTGATCGGTGAACGTGATCATCCCGACCTTGTCGTTGTTGCGCGCCGCCGCCAGGGACAGGCACGCGCAGAACTCGGCCGCGGTCTCGCGAACGCTGCGCGGATGGTCCTTGCCGACCCGCTCGACGGTGCCGAAGGCAGTCGACGCGGAGACGTCGAGCAGGAAGAGCACGGTCAGTTCGCGCTCCTCCATGTATTTCTTGATGTGTGGCCGTCCCGTCCGCGCGGTCACGTTCCAGTCGACGGCGCGGAAGTCGTCGCCGTCGACGAACTCGCGAACCTCGTCGAACTCGATCCCGGACCCGCGGAACACAGAGGTGTAGCCTCCCGCCATCACGTCGGTGACCATGCGGTTCGTCCGGACCTGGATCCGACGAACCTGGGCGAGGAGCTCCCGATCGATCACGATCGCCTCACGGCACGGGCACGTGGTCGAAGATCGTCCGCAACAGCTCCTCGGAGGTCTTCCCCTCGGCCTCGGCCTCGTAGCTCGGGATCACACGATGTCGCAAGACGTCGAATCCGACCGCCTTGACGTCCTGCGGGGTCACGAATCCTCGGCCGTCGAGGAAGGCACGCGCGCGAGCCGTTCGCGTCAGCGCGAGGGATGCACGCGGCGACGCTCCGTACAACAGCAGGTCGGAGAGTTCGGGGAGACCGGCGTCGGCGGGGTTCCGCGTCGCGAACACGAGGTCGACGATGTACGACTTGACCTTGTCGTCCAGATAGACCGTCTCGAGCAGCCGCTGCATCGCGATGAGGTCCTGGACGGAAACCGCGGCTTCGACGCTGGGAACGCCGGAGCTCATCCGGTCGATGATCGCCAGCTCCTCCTGCTTGCTCGGGTAGCCGACGACGAGCTTCAACATGAAGCGATCGACCTGGGCCTCGGGGAGCGGATAGGTGCCTTCCTGCTCGACCGGGTTCTGCGTCGCGAGGACCAGGAACGGCTCCGGCAGCCGGTAGGTCTCGCCGGCGAGCGAAACCTGTCGTTCCTGCATCGCCTCGAGCAACGCGGACTGCACCTTGGCCGGCGCACGGTTGATCTCGTCGGCGAGGACGAAGTTCGCGAACACCGGTCCCTGCTTGACGGACCACTCACCGGACTTCGGGTTGTAGACCTGGGTGCCGAGTAAGTCGGACGGAAGCAGGTCTGGTGTGAACTGGATCCGCCGGAACTCACCGCCGACGGCCTGAGCGAGCGACGCGACCGCGAGCGACTTGGCCAGACCGGGCAGCCCCTCCAGCAGGACGTGGCCATCGGCCAGGAGCGCGATCAGCAACCCGTCGCAGAGCTTCTCCTGACCAACGATGACTTCCTGCAGCGAGCGGCGCACGGCCTGCAGGTGGCGACTGTGTTCCTTGATTCGTTCGGCGATCGCGACGACGTCGGTCATGGGATTGGTCGGGGTTCCTCGGGCGCGGGCTCGATGACGGGCCGCATGCGGAAAAAACTCCCCCCTCGTCGAGGCGTAGGGTTATCGAGCCGATGGGCGCGATGCAAGCCGCGGTCAGCGCCCGGTGAGTCGCTCGAGGCGCGCCTCGCGTTCCGCCTCGTATGCGGCGCGGTGGCGCTCGATCAGCGCCTCGATCTCGGCTCGGATGCCGGCTCGTCGGGCTGCCGCGAGGCCGTCGGGATCGAGGCCGTCGGCGATCGCCCGATCCAGTTCGGCCACCGTGGACTGGAGTTCGAAGATCCGTGCGACCGGGTCCTTGGCCGCCGGCGCGGTCGCGACCTCCTCGGGTCGGACGCTGGCATCGCGCTTCGCGAGCTCGGCTGCGAGTTCGTCCCGCTCCTGCCGCAACTGCTCGTGCTCGTTCCAGCGCCGACGACTCTCGGCGCTGTCGTAGAGCACGTATTCCCGATCCCAGTCCTTGGTGTCGAACGGGTTGTTGCAACCCGAGATCGCGAGCAGCCCCGCGCAGAGAATCCAACGCATGGCCGGACGATACGCGCCTGGGCCACGCGTTGCCACGCGAGAACCGCCGCCGTCGATCGGAACCGACGGGCGGGCGCCGGACCCGCACCGTCGGCGGAACGTCACTGGGCCGGTGGCGAAACCTCCTGGATGACCGCCCCGTAGTTCTCGCTCATCACCAGGATCGCGAAGCGCTCCGCCGACCGGCTGTCGCCGGAGACCGACGCGTAGTCGAACTTCCCGCGCAGATCGGTGTAGCCGTCCTTGTGGAACTTCACCTCGCCGTTCGGAGTCCGCTTGTAGACCTTGACGTAGACCTTCGGCAGCGGTCGCTCGTCGTCGTCGTGCGTGACCCGCAGCTGCCCGTAGGCCTCGCTGACCTGGACGTTGAGCGAATTCGCGAAGTACGTCTGACGTCGGGCGAGCCCGGCGGCGCGCACCTCGACGAGCACGTTCGAGTTGCGGAACTCGGCAGGCAAGTCGATGACGGTCTCGCTCTTCTCGGTGGACAGCGCGACGACGTCGCTCCGATTCGGCTTGATGTAGGCGAAGGAACCGGCACCGTTCTGCACGAACGGGCTCGTCGAGAACGAGAACTCGACATCCATCTCGTAGTAGTTGACTTCGCACTCCGTGAGGTTCGCGTGCGTGAGCCGCACGCGGCGAGACTCGACGTCGACGTCGAGGGCCGGCTCGCTCGCCGCGAGCGCGGACTGCTGCTGGACCTGATCGTCGCCGTCGCTGATGGCGACACCCTTCCCCTCGAGTTCGTCGAGCTGGTTCCGCACGTCGCGGAACAGCGCTCGCCATCGAGCGACCGGGTGGTCGACGTAGCGATCGACGATCTCCCGCGCGCTGCGCGGGTCGTCGGAGTAGAACGCCAAGTACGCCTTCGTGTAGTCGTACTGTAGCTCGGTCGCGAGCCGATCACGGCGCACTCGACCGAACGCTTCGAGCGCGCGATCGACCCGGTCCTGCAGCAGCATGTAGTACGTCACGGTCAACCAGTCCTCATCACGAAGCTGCGGGCGATAGCCGAGAACGCCCATGAACGCGTGGTACTGCGCCCCGAGTTCCCGGTTGAGGATCTCTCGATTTCGGCCGAACCGGTGTGCACGCGCGTTGAACAGCGGGTGGAACTCGACCAGCTGGAACGTCTGACGCTCGATCGGGTCGATGTCGAGCAACGCCGAATCGAGGACCGCCCCACACTGACCCGCGATCCGGGGCTCGTGCCGCAGGTACTCCCGCGTCGTCGCGGCATCGTGGTGGAAGATCCCGTGCGACCAAGTGCCGTGGTGATAGGTGTGACGCGCGTCGAGGAGTTCGACGCACCGATCGAACACCGCTCGATCCCGCAGGCGCCATGCGATCTTGTTGAGGTCGAGCCGTGCCAGGTTGTGGGTGTCGAGGTAGCCGAACACTTCGTCGACCGTTCCGCTCTGCGACACGTGTTCCCACGACGTCGTGTCGACCGTGCGCGGCGACTCGAGCACCTCGAACGAGGCCGGTGACGCGAATGCGACCGCGACTTCGCCGTCGGCGACATGGACCGGGAACTGGTCGTAGGTCCCGGGCTTCGCGAAGTAGAACGCGTAGTCGATCGTCTGCGTCGCGAACGGTTCGAGCTGGACGGTTCGACCACGGGTGTAGAAGCCACTTTGGATCGGCGTCGCGCCCTGCGGGATCTGCAAGAGCAGCTCGAGCTTGCGGCGCGACGAACTCGGGTTGGTCAAGACGACCTGACATCCGTACGGCACGGAGATCAGGAATTCGTCGATGACGAAGTTGTCGCGCCGTTCGTTGCCCTCGTAGCGGTAGCGATCGTCGAGCCGGTAGAAGTTCTGGCTGACCAGGATCGGACCGGCCTGCTGACTGGATTCGACCGCGCGAATCTGCTTGCGGACCAGGAGCGAGGGGCCAGCGATCGTGAGCTGGTTGCCGTCGATCTCGCGGCCACCGTCGACCGCGTGGAACGGCAGGTCGAGAACCGCCAACGCGAACATCATCTCCGCGAAGCTCCCAGCCGCCTGGGCGACGTGGGTCGAGGCGAACGGCTGGTCGGCCGCGGACTCGGCCCAGTCGCACCAGAACGCGTTCGGCGGGATCATGTCGGCACCCTGCTCGGCCAGAGTGCGATGCCAGTAGTTGTGCTCGACGAAGCGGCGAGTCGTCTCCGGCGCGCGGTAGAGCTGACGCAGACTCTTGCGAGCCACGCGGTCCACCTCTCTGCGGCGCTCATTCACGATCTTCTTCGAATCCCCCATGAAGAAGTTGTCGTCGGCGTCTTCCGCCAACTCCTCGACCTCGGCCTCCTCGGCGGGAGCTTCGTCACGGAGTTCGCGACCGGCCACCTTGCCCGCTTCGAGCTTCTCGGCGGTCCGCGTCTTCGGCGCTGGCGCCCGACCCGGTGCGTCCATCGCGCCGTCCGGCTGCTTGTCCTCGGCGTCCAGGCCGCCCGCGCTCAGCGTCGCGGCGAACAAAACGCCCAGCTGGTCCTCGTTGGTGGGAACGAGCTCGAACAGCTCGCGAAGGTGCCGCGCCCCGGACGCGGTCTGGCCGGCGATCCGCTTCGTCAGCAGGATCTGCTCGACGATGTTCAGGCGCGAGAACCGCCAGGGCTCGAGGTACCGCGTCAGGTCCTCGTCGAGCAACCACTCGTCGAGGAACGTCTTGTCGGCCTTGTTCGCGAGGTACGGACGGACGATCTCGTCGAAGAACGCTGGGTCCTTCGCACGCAGGAAGAAGTGCAGTTCGTGGCAGGCGTGCTCCGAGTAGAGTTCGAGCTTCCGCTCGGCGCTCGTCTCCGGCCACGCGAGCAAGAAGTTGAAGCGCTCGAGATCGGGGCTTCCGCTCAGCGTCCGGAACAGCTCGAACACCGAGCCGAGCGAATCGAACACCTGGTAGTCGGTTCGATCGACGTCCTCGACGACGCGCGTCTCCCCTGCGTTCACGAACTCGATCGCCCGCTGCTCGGCGAAGTGCCCGCCCGGCTCGAGTCCGTTCGCGAGACTCACGCTCCGCGGCTCCAGCTCCGGCATCGACAACGCGTGCGAGCCGTAGACGGTGTCTCGATCGTCCAGCGCGACGACGTGGAGGTATCGGCCCGGACCGAGGTCACCGAGCGGGACCGAGACCACGCCGTTCGCGTCGGGTTCGAGGTTCGCCGCGAGACGGTCGGTGCCGGGCAGGAAATCGAGGTTGGCGAACACGCCCGGGTTCATGATCGGACCAGCACCACCCCAACCGGTCGAGGGGCCGCCCTTGAGCCGCTCTCCGCCACGAGCGCCACGATGCTGTCCACCGGCCCCACCACCGAGTCCGATCGCCGTCTGCGCCTCGTCGAGCGCCCACGGGTTCAGCAGGATCCCGGGGCGCCGGAGCATGTTGCCGGCGTACTTCGGGGCGAATCGGCGGTCGAGGATGTAGCGATACTCGTCGCCGATCTCCCGTCCGGCGTGGTAGCTCGAGTCCTCGTGTGAAGCCCGCCGCCAGACCGGTCCGGGCGCGACCGGCCCGACGAGGTGCGCGAACGGGTCGAACGACGGCACGAATCGGCTCGCGAACACGTGCACGCGCGTCGAAGCTCCCGCGTTGGCGAGTTCGATCCGGAGCGTCTCGCCCTGCGTCGACAGCTTCCGGATCTGCAGCGCCGCGTGGCCCTCGAGGTCGAGCCAACGATCGCGCCCGAATGCCCAACCATCGCGGACGGCACCCGCCGTGACTCGCAGGGAGACCGTCCGACGTTCGCTCGGCAGCCAGAGTTCGAAGTCTCCGGCGGGGAGTTCCCGAAGCTCGACGAAGCCACCGGCGATCCTGGTCCGCTCCGAGCGGTCCTTGAAGTAGTTCCCGCCGCGCAATTCGAACAGCGAGACGGCCTGATCGTCGCACGGAACGCGGAACGTCGTCCCCGCGACACCGAACAGCGCGCCCGGCATCGTGCGGCTCGACGAATCGAGCGGCCACCATTCGATGTCGCTGCCGGTTCCCTCGACGCGCAGCGAGGTGATGCCTTCGAGCGCACCGAGTTCGGTCCGGCCACGATCGTCGGTCTCGAGATCGACCCAGACGTGGTCCCGGAAGTCCCGATGCACGAGTTCGATCCGCAACGGCATCCGCGGGCGCGGTTCCCCGTTCTTGCCGAGCACGTCGAGCACGTAACCGTCGCCGCTCCGACCGAGCAGCGGGCAGGCCGTGCGATCCGTTCGGTCGATCCCGTTCAGCACGAACGAGACCGGGGCCGAGCTGAGATCCTGGTCCTGGGCGAGACTCAGGTTGCGGACCTTGCCCGAGAGTTGCACCGTCAGGGAGGCCAACCGATCCGGGACGCGAATCTCGTGCACGAAGTCTCCGTCCGCGCTCAGTTCGAGGTCTCGGACCGTCGACGACGTCGTGATGCCGTCGAGGTCGTTCGCGACGATCGTCAGCACGGGATGTTCGAGCAAGCCGAGTGCGACCGCTCGCCCCTGGACCGTCAGCTGCGGCCGAACGAGGATCGCCGCGCGCCGCCCGGACAGGAGCGCCTCGCGATCGACGAACACGCTGGCGTGGAGTTCGTAGTTCTCGGATTCGTGCTGGAAGACCGCGAGCGACGAAATCGCGCCATCTCGCAGCACGGCGGTCCGACGGCCTGGCGAACTCGAGAACGGCACGTGGATGTCGCCGGCATCGTCCGGGCGATACTCGCGACCGCTGATCCACAGGGTCGCGTTCGGCCGGTGCGCTCCCGCCCCGTCGTAGACGCGGAACACGTGGCCGGCGGATCCGACGCGCTCGACGAAGTCGAGGCGTCCCTTTCGAATCACGGCGCGGCTCGACAGACCGTTGCCGATGAACTCGACGATGTAGGTGCCCGCCTCGCGGAGCATCGGGAAGTCGAACTCCCGGCGGACGAGTCGCAGGGGGTTGTCGTCGTACTCGTAGGTTCGCTCGACGCCGGCGACCATCCCGTCCAGATCGATCGATGCGTCGACGTCACGCCCGTGGTCGCGATGGAAGTCGAACGTGTCGATCTCGAACACCTTGACGAGCAGCGTCGGGACGTTCTTGACGTCGAGCGCGACGGACACGGGCTCGTCCGGCTCGAAGTAGCGCTTCTGCGAAGGCAGGAAGTCGATCACCACGCGCTCCTTGAGCGACTCGTAGTACGAAGCGTCGTCGAGCATCGAGTACCAGCGCTCCATGTCGCCGACACCTGCCAGGATCTTAGTCTCCGCGAACAACCGCTTGAGCCAGTCCTCGCGCAGGTAACGCGCGTACGGCTCGTAGCCGTCTTCGTCGACGAAGAAGTGCTGCAGGTAGGCCCGCACCAGCCACTCGTCGTCGCCGATCGAATCGAAGCCGCAGTCGAAGCTCTCCTGCGTGTTGGCGATCTCCTGCCGTCGGTGCTGACCGAGCCAGCGCTTGTTCACGTAGCCGAACGAGCGCGGCAATCGCAGGTAGGCGAGGAACCGATCCTTGTCGAGCTTGCCGAGATGCAGGTCGTGCTGCAGGCGGTGGAATCGGACGTGAGCCTTCAGCGAGTTGTGTGCCGCGGAGAGGCGATCGACGAACGACTCGAGCCGTTCCAAGTAGCGCTCCCGGGCCTCGGCGTCGAACGCCCAATCGACGTCGGCGTCGGGTTGCAGCCGGACCAGGTAGGTCCGCACGAACGCGGTCTCGTCGAGGAGCTTGGGGCGAAGACGCAGCAGGTCGTCGAGCTGATCGATCGTCAGAGCCCGATGGATCGACAGGGATCCGAAGCCGCGGCTGCGTTCGTGATCGAGGTTGCGCGCGATCAGGGTCGGCAGGTTCGGCAGATCCGGGCGCTGGAGCCGACCGAGCAGATTCATCAGCACGTCGTCGTCGAGCTTGCCGGCGGCGAGGAACCCGAGTGCCGTATCCGAGAAACCGTCGACCGTACCGGGGTG
>JAGQQZ010000020.1 GCA_020425915.1 Planctomycetota bacterium
ATCCCGATGCCGGCCATGACGTCGATCGAGCCGTAGAACAGGAACAGCGACCAGATCGCTCCGGTCAGCGCGAACGGCACCGTCACGAGGATCGCCGCGGGCAACACGACCGACTCGAACAACACGCCCATCAGCATGAACACGAGCGCGACCGACAGGATCATCGCCTTGAACACCTCGCCGAGCTGTTCCCCGATCTTGCCGCTCTCGCTCGCCTCGCTCCACGAGTAGCCGCGTGGGAGCGTGACGGCGGTCATCGTCTCGGCGAGTACGTCGGACATCTGCTTCGAACTGACCCCCTCGGCGCGCTTGCCGCTGAGCTGCACGGCGGTGCGACCGTCGATGCGTTGGATGCGTTCGAGCGCGTGCTGGAATCGGATGTCGGAGAGATCGGCGAGCCGTTGGAAGGTACCCGCCTCGGTCCAGACCTGGGTCTCCTTGAGGTCGACGAGTGACGGGTTGCGCTCCGAGTCGAACTGCGCGATCAATCGCACGTCGCCCTCCGGATCCTCGAATCGCGTGAGCTCCATGCCGCGCAGTCCGGACGACATGATGCGGTTGAGGGTTTCCGGCGCGACGCCGAAGTCGCTCAACGCCTGACGGTCGACGCCGACGATGACCTCCTGGTTGCCCTCGACGCGGTCGATCTCGACCCGCTCGACCTCGCTGCGACGTCCGAGTAGGTCCGAGACGTCGAGTGCGCACGCGGTCAAGTACTCGCTGTCGGGTCCGTAGAGTCGCAGCACGAAGTGGCTCGAGTTCTCGTCGTCCTCGCTCGTGCTGCCGCCGCCGCCTCCGCCGCCGCGACTGCGCTCGCGCATCGTCAGCTCGACACCGGGTCGGCGCGGCCACGCGTCGCGGATGTCGTCGGTGAGCCCCGGGATGCGTTCGCGTGCTACGGTCTCGTCGAGGATCAGGTCGAACCGCGCCGAGGTGCGGTCGAAGCGGACGGCGATGTTCTGGATGTGCCACGTCTCGCGATTCGCGAGCAGGAACTCCTCGTAGCCGCGAACCTCGTCCGATACGTCGCGCAGCGTGCGTCCGCGCGGCAGCTCCAGGTAGAGCGAGACGTCGCCGCCGCGGAACGGGCCGCCGCCCTTCTGGTGGAAGTCGAGCCGCGAGCCGATCGGGAACGCGGTCACGACGACCCCGATCAGCGCGATCAGCGCGAGCCAGCGGTGACGGAGTCCGAAGTCGAGGATCCGCCGGTTCACCGCGACGAGCATCCGGACCGGGAGCAGCAGCGGCTTACGCTCGTGACGTGGCACGGCTGACTCACCGATGCCTGCGCCCAGATGGCGCATCCCCGACGGCAGCAGCAGGAGCGCGACGAACAGGCTGCCGAGCAGCGCGACCGACAGCGTCATCCCGAGCGCGGTGAGTGCCGGCCGCAGCTGCGTGTCGCTGCTCATGAACACGAGCGGCAGGATGACGACGACGGTCGTCAACGTCGCCATCGTGATCGCGAGCACGATCTCGCGCGTGCCTTGCACGGCCGCGTCGCGCATCCGCATTCCGGTCTCGCGCAGTCGTCGGATGTTCTCGAGCACGACGACCGAGTTGTCGACGACCATGCCGACGGCCAGCGTCATTCCCGCCATCGTCAGGATGTTGAGCGAGCGACCGGCGAAGAACAGGTATGCCCCGGCGATCAGCAGCGCCAGGGGGATCGCGAGCGCGATCGCGATCGTCGCGCGGACGTTGCGCAGGAACGCGAACAGCGCGATCAGCGCGAGCAGTCCACCCTGGATCGAGGTCTCGAGCAGGGTCTCGAGGCTCTTCTCGATCGTTTCGCCCTGATCGAACAGCCGACGGAAACCGATCCCGGTCAGCTCGGGATCGGACTCCATCTCGTGCATGGCGTCGCGCACGGCGCGGCTCGCGTCGACCGGGTTCGAGCCTGCCGCGAGGCGGAGCACGCCGGTGTAGGCGAACTTCTGGTCGAAGCGGGCCAAGCTGTCGCGGACCGACGGCACGCGTTCGACGCGCGCGATGTCCTTGATCAGGAGCCCGGGGCGCACGGGGTAGTTCTCGATGTCCGTCTGCGAGTGGAACTTCGAGTCGACGCGCGCGAGGTAGCGGTGCTGCCCATCGTCGATCTCGCCGATCGGACGCGCGAAGTTGTCCGCGCTCAGGCGCCGGATCAACGCGCCGTAGTCGATGCGGTGGGCGATCAGCTTGTCGCGGTCGAACCAGATCCGAATGCTCTCGGCCAGCAGTCCCCAGATCTCGGCGCGGCCGACACCATCGACGCTCTCGAGTCGGGTGCGGACCACGCGGTCGATGCGGTCGTCCCAGGTGCGGTCGCGGTCCGGGGTGAGGATCTGGAAGAAGGCGAGCGGCGCCGAGTTGCCGTCTTCGCGCCAGGTGAAGTACTGGTCGACGCCGCGCGGCCATTCGAGCTTCGCGCGCTGCGCGCGGTCGCGGATCTCCGCGGCGGCCAGCATCAGGTCGGTGTCGGCGTCGATCTCGACCCGGAGGAACGCGGAGTCGGACTCCGCCGACGACCGGATCTCGGCGATGCCGGGGATCGTCCGGACCTGGGCCTCGAACGGCTTGAGGATCTGGTCCTCGACCTCGCGCGGCGTCATCGACTGGTTGACCGCGACCCAGACGTTGATGTTCGCCGACGCCATGTCCGCCGGCACGAGCCGCAGCGACAGCCGGGTGAACGCGAGCACACCGAGCGAACACAAGGTCAGCGCCACCATGAGCGTCAGCACCGGTCGGTCGACGAACAGGCTCAGCGGTCCCTGACGATCCGGGTCGGGTTTCACGGCTTGCGGTCCACGACGGAGTACACGGTGGGGATGACGACGAGCGTCAGGAGGGTCGAGGCCAGCAGGCCGGCGATGACCGTGATCGCCAGCGGAGCGCGCAGTTCGAGTCCCTCGCCCGTGCTGCCGACGATCGGCAGGTTCTGCAGCCAGCCGGTCAGGGGCAACAGGCCGAGCACGGTCGTCAGGGTCGTCATCAGCACGGGGCGCAGTCGGATCCGTGCGCCGCGCGCGATCGCTTCGAACTTGGCGACACCCTCACGCCGAAACCGGTTGATCTGGTCGACGAGGATGATCGCGTTGTTGACCACGATGCCCGCGAGCACGATCGCGCCGAGCAGGACGACGACCGAGATCGGAATGTTCAGCGCCTCGAGTACGAAGACGACGCCGACCAGCGCCAGGGGGAGCGAACAGAGGATGATCAGCGGCTGGACCAGGCTCTCGAACTGGCTCGCCATGACGACGTAGACCAGGAACACCGCGAGCAGCAGCGCCATGGTCAGGCTGTCGAGCGAGTCGTCCATGTCGGCCTTCTGGCCGCCGATCCGCAGGTCGATCGCAGCGGGTCGAGGGACCGCGTCGATGACCTCCTCGATCCGCGTCTGGGTCGTGCCGAGGTCGAAGCCGATGACGGTCGCCTGGACCTCGGCGCCGCGCACGTTGCCGATCCGACGGATCTCGCTCGGGCCGTCGAGCCGGCGCACCTGGGCGATCGACGCGAGCGGGATCTCCGGCGAGCCGTTCGGGTTGACGTTGATCGCGAGCAACTCCGCGACCGTGCCGAGGTCGCGCTTCGCCATGCCGACCCGCATGTCGATCTTCCGTTCGCGTTCTGCGAAGCGCGTGGGCACGTCGCCGTGGACCTTGCTGCGGAGCAGGTCGGCGACCTGACCCGAGTCGAGTTCGAGCGATGCCATGCGTTCGCGATCGAGTCGGATCACGACCTCGGGGTTGCCGCGCTGCAGGGTGCTGCGCACGTCGCGTACGCCCGGGACGCGAGTCCGGATGGCCTCCTCGACCGACGCGGACACTTCGCGGAGCTCGATCAGGTCGCGGCCGAGGACCTCGACCGCGAGCGGTGCGGAGAACGTGAGCACGCTCGGCTGCGAGAAGCGGAACGATTCGACCTCGGGCACGGCCTCGACGAGTCGGCGCACGTCCTCGCGCAGCTGCTCTTCGGCGGCGTGCAGATTCGTCGACGGCGCGAGCGTGACGAGAATGCGCGCGGAGTGCTCGCCCTGGTCCGAGTCGTTGAGTTCCTGCTTGTCGACGCCGACCGCCAGGAAGGTCCGGGCGACGCCGTCGAATTCGCGGATCTCGCGCTCGATCGGTTCGACGACGGCGTCGGTCCGTTCGACGGTGGCGTCACGCGGCAGGAACAGGTCGACGTAGAGTTCGCCCTGCGAAACCTCGGGGAGCAGCTCGTTGCCGAGATGGGAGGTGCGACTCGCCGCCAGCCCGAGCAGCGCGACCGCGACCAGCAGCACGAGCCAGCGCAGCCGCAGCGCGCCGCCGAGCAGGACGCCGTACAGCGATTCGACGGCGCGGAACAGGGGGCCGGAACGCACGACCTTGTAGGTTCGTTCGGGTTCGCCGTCGGCCGGTGCGTTGCGGCTCGCGAGCATCGGGATCACGAACAGCGCGACGAGCAGCGACATCAACAGGCTGTACACGACCGTCAGGGATTGGTCGCGGAACAGCTGTCCGGCCATCCCGGTGACGAACACGATCGGGAAGAACACGGCGATCGTCGTCAGTGTGCTCGCCGTGACCGCCGACGCGACGCGCGACACGCCCAGCACGGCGGCGTCCCGGATTCCGTGGCCGTCCTCGCGTGCGCGCGCGATCGACTCGAGCACGACGATCGAGTTGTCGACGAGCATGCCGACGCCGAGCGCCAGACCGCCGAGCGACATGACGTTCAACGAGATCTCGGACAGGAAGATCGGTGCGAAGCTCGCCGCGATGCTGATCGGGATCGACAGCGCGAGGATGATCGTGGACGAGATCCTGCGCAGGAACAGGAAGATGATGCAGATCGCGAACGCACCGCCGATGACCGCGCTGTCGCGCACTTCGGCGACCGAGGTCTCGATGAAGCCGGACTGGTCCTGCAGCAGTTCGAGTTCGGCGCCGAACCCGCGTGTCAGCTGCGCGAGGAAGTCGGTCATCTGCCGGTGCTTGCGCTGCTTGGCGAGGTCGCGCCGATGCGCGGCGCCGTCGTCCTTCGCGCCGTCGGTCGACGAGTCGTCCGCCTCGGGTTCCGAGTCCTCGTCGGCGGTGGGGTGCGGGTCGTCGAGACCCGCGACGTAGGCGCGCTGGGCCGGCGTGCCGAAGGTCCGATCGCGGATCGCGTGCGCGAGCGCGACGATGTTGGCCTTCGCTTCCTTGTAGACGTCGATCAGTACGCACGGCTCGCCGTCGATCCGACTGATGACCTCCTTCTCCTTCGGGACCCGCGTCACGCGCGCGACGTCACGCAGCCGGATCACGCCTTCGTTGCGGCGATCGACGATGACGTCACCGACCTCGTCGAGGTTGCGGAACTCGCCGAGCGTGCGGACGAGGAATTCGGTCTTGCCCTCTTCGATCGTGCCGGCCGCGGTGTTGACGTTCTCCTCACGCAGCCGCGTGACGATCGTCGCGATGTCGAGGCCGAGCACGCCGAGCGCAGGCTCGTCGATCGAGATGCGGATCTCCTCCTCGTCGCCGCCGCGGATCTTGACGGCCGCGACCCCCTCGATCTTCGCGAGTTCGCGCTCGAGCTCCTCCTCGGCGATGCGTCGCAGTTCGACGAGGTCGGCCTCGCCGGTGAGACCGAACGTCATGACCGGGTCGAGGCTGGGGTCGTAGCGCAGGACCAGTGGACGCTCCGCTTCGTCGGGCAGCCGGACGCGGTCGAGCCGCTCGCGGATGTCCGAGATCGCGAACACCATCTCGGTACCCCAGGTGAACTCGAGCACGACGTCGCTGACCTCGGCGCGACTGATCGAGGTCACGCGCCGGACGCCCTGCACGACCGACACCTGGTCCTGGATCCGTTCGCTGACCCGCTCCTCGACGTCTTCCGGCGAAGAGCCGGGGTACTCGGTGCGGATCGTGACCGTCGGATACGCGATGTCGGGGAGTAGGTTGATCGGCAACTTGGACAGCCCGACCAGTCCGAACACGACCGTCGCGAGCACGACCATCGTGACCGCGACCGGACGCGTGGTCGTGAAGCGGTAGAACGAGCGCTGCGCGAGCTCGGTCTCCGCGGCCGGCGCTCCGCTCACGAGACGACCTCGACCGCCGCCTGGTCGCGCAGGTCGCGGTGACCGCTGATCACGACGACATCGTCGTCGCGCAGGCCGTCGACGCCGCGGTTCAGGACTTCGAGGTGGTCGATCTCCTCGAGACCCGGGTCGATCCGCAGTCGCACGGCCTTGCCGCCACGGATCACGAACACGACCGACTCGTTGCGCTCGTTGAGCACGGCGGACTTGGGGACCATCGCGGCGTCGCGCGAGTCCTCGGTGAGGATGCGGGCGCGGACGAACATGCCCGGTCGCAGTTCGTGGGCGTCCGTCGCGGCGACGCGAATCCGAATCTTGAACGACCCGTTCGTCGCGTCGATGACCGGACTGACGACGTCGATCGAGGCATGGAACTCGCGGTCGGGCCAGGCGTCGGTCTCGAACACGACCTCGCTGGCGTCGCGGATCAGGCCGAGCTCGCGTTGCGGTCTCCGCAGGTAGGACACGAGTCGCGTCGGGTCGAGCACGACGAAGAGCTCGGTCGACAGACTGATCGTCTCGCCGCCGCGCACGAGCCTCGACTCGACGATGCCGTCGAACGGGGCGTGGATCGTGTGCTCGGACAGCTCGATCTTGGCGTCGTCGAGCTTCGACTGTCGCTCGGCGACCGTGTTCTTCGCGGCCTCGACCTCGAGCCTGGCCTTGCGCTCCTCGAACTCGGCGACGCGGAGCGCCTCGACCGCGGCTTCGACCGCGTAGCCGGACTCCTCGATCTCGCGTTCGGCGATCAGTCCCTCCGAGAGTTCGCGGTTGCGATCGTGGGTCGCCTGGGCGCGATCGCGCTCGACGCGCGCCTGGCCGACGCGGTGGGAGGACGCGTCCGACTCGAGCTTGGCCAGGTCGAGACGTACTTTCGCGTCCTCGAGCAGGATCTCGGCCTGTCGCACCGCGGACACGGCCTCGCGGTCGTCGAGCCGCGCGAGCACGGCGCCGCTCTCGACCTTCATGCCCTCGTCGACGAGGACCTCGACGACGCGACCGGTGACCTTGGACAGCACCGTGACGCGATGCTCCGCCTCGATGTAGCTCGTCGTCTCGACCGTGCGTCGGACGCTGCGCACCTCGACCGGTGCCGTGCGCACGAGCGTGGGCGGTGCCTGTTCGCTCGAATCCTTCTCGTCCTCCTTCGGCGAACCGCCGCAGGCGGTCAACGTGGCGGCGCAGATCAGGGCGAGACGGAGGGGAACCGAATGCATGAATTTCACGAGATCGTCGGATTCGGGGCGATTAGGTTTCGGCGAGCGCATCCCGTTCGCGGGTCGCGTTTGCCATGTCGCAGCTCATCACGATGGAAGAGGCGCTCGGGCGGATCCGCGAGCGGGCGAGTGTATCGACCGACACGCAGAGCGCGCCGATCGAATGTGCGGTCGGGCGTCGAATTGCCGACGACTTGCGCGCCGACGGGCCGTGGCCGGTCACCGATCGATCCGCGATGGACGGCTTCGCCTGCGCGACCGGCGGCGCGGGGATCGCGCCGAACTCCGTGTGGCCGGTCGTCGGCGCGGCGCTCGCCGGTCATCCGTTCGACGCAGCGCTCGAGACCGGGCAGGCCGTGCGGATCATGACCGGCGGTGTCGTCCCGGAAGGCGCGGACACGGTCGTCAAGGTCGAGGACACGTCGGGATTCGAGGGCGAGAAGGTGACGGTCACGATCGCGGTCGCGGCGGGTTCGAACATCCGCGCCCGCGGCAGCGAGATCGAGGCGGGCACGGTCCTCGTACCGCGCGGCGCGCGGATCCGCTGGGCCGAGATCGGTGCGTTGGCGGTGCTCGGTCGCTCGAACGTCCAGGTCGTGCGGCGACCGTGCGTTGGCGTGCTCGCGACCGGTGACGAGGTCGTGCCGATCGATCGCGAACCATTGCCGCACCAGGTGCGCGACAGCAACGCCTGGTCGCTCGCCGCCCAGGTCGAAGAGGTCGGCGGTGAGGCCGTTCGCCTCGGCATCGCCGGC
>JAGQQZ010000276.1 GCA_020425915.1 Planctomycetota bacterium
CGGAGGTACGACAGATTGAGTGTGTTGAACGTCGTCGAGGTCGACTGCGCGGCTTCGAAGTTGATCGCGGGACTCATGACGTTCTGGGCGCCGGCGGGGAACAGCGTGGTGTTCTCGATGTGGCCGTCGGCGTTGCTCGCCGGTTGCGAGCCGGAGAGTGGGAAGTTGACCGGGTCGTTGCCGTAGAGGCCGACCGGCATCGGATCGTTCGCGACGAGGCCCATCGAGTGGCCGCACTCGTGCGCGGTCACGACGGCGACGAGTCGCGCCATCTTCTGGATCGCGGCGTCCATTGCGTCGATCCGGGCATCGGCCCCGACGTTGGTGCCGGCGACGACCTCGAGCAGCCGCGCGCCGTCGGTGCCGTCGTCGCCGATCGGTGTGCCGCCGATCGCCGGGCGGAAGGTGTCGTAGGTCATCCGGAACTCGCTCGCCGGGCCCGACGCGAAACCGAGGAACACTGCCGCGTGAGGGAACACGCCGAGCCGCGTGTTGCTCGGCCCGAACGCCGTCTGGCAGTCGTCCTCGTCGGTCGTGTTGTTGTAGTCGATCAGCGCCGAGCCGAGCACCGTGCTCGGCGTCGCCGTGCCGGAGCCGGCGATGCACATCTGCGAGAACGGAGCGGAGCCGAACGCCACCGAGCTCTCGCCGGCCGGGAACGACATGCCGAAGTTGTCGAACGTGAACGCGATGTTGACGCCGCTGAACAGCGTCCCCAGCTCGGTCACGATCCTGGTCCGCAGCTCGCCCATGACGACCTCGTTGCTGTCGAAGCTGCCGAGCACGTTCGGGATCGGGTCGTTGTCGAGGATGCCGCAGGCGATCAACACTTCCTCGAAGTCGGGCGTGCCGTTCGCCGTCGCGGTCAGCGCGAGCGTCGTGGAGATCGTCTCGATGTCGCGGCTCAGGTCGAGGTACCAGAGCTGCTGGGCCTCGAACGGTCGGAGGTTGTTCTCGAGGTTGCGGACGCGGAACGCGAACGTCGCCGCGCTCGAACTCATCCCGGTGATGTCGGAGACGATCACCGTCAGCGTCTGCGCACCGTCCGGGAACTGGACCGATGCCGGCACCGTGAAGTTCGACAGCGACGCGGTCGCGGAGAGTTGGAACCCGTCGGAAAGGTCCGTGCCCGGCGCTCGCCCCGAGCCGTTGACGGACACCGTCACGTTGGAGCTGATGAAGGTCGCGTTCGTGTCGACCGACGTCGAGACGTCGGCATGGGAGACGTCGATCGTGAACCCCGAGCGCGGCACCTGCAGCGTGCCGCCGGCCGCGCCGGTGCCGTTGAGTTCGCCCTCGATCCGGTTCAGCGTCAGCAGGCTGATCGTCGGTGCGTCGCCGTCCCCGCTGGTGATCGCGATCGGGGTCCCGCCCTTGGCGAGCGCCCCGTCGGTCGACTGGATCGAGTCCTGGGCGTCGCTGAACACGATCGTCGTCGTGCCCGGCGTGAAGGTCACTCCTGCGCCGAGCGTGATCTGGAAGCTGTTCGTCGTCAGCGCGGTCGCGCTCCCCCCGATCGTCCCGAGCGTGCCGTCGGACATCGTGAAGTCGGCATCGTCGAGGGTTGTTCCGGCGACGAGCGACGAAGCCCGAGACACCGTGATGATGAGCTGATCGCCGGCCGTAGGGCTGCCGCCGCCGCCGACGAAGGCCGCGGTGACGATCACGGGTGGGGTCGGACCGCCGCCGCCGCCACTGCTACAGCCACCGAGCAGGGCGAGGCCCGCGAGGATCGTCAGGGAGTGCGAGAAAGTCGATGCCATCGAACGTCCGATAGTCCCGGGTATGCCGAGGGATACGTGGGACAGGCCCGAGCGAACGAAACCGTTTCCCTGGAACATCGTCGCTGGACTGGCGCTCGTCGGGGTGGCCTGCTCGTTCCTGCTCGATCCGGATTATCCGTTGGCATGGACCCAACCGAGGGATTCTTCGCCATTTCGAGTCACCGAACTTGTGCCACGTCTGCATCCGGTCGGTGAAGATCTCGAGTTTCGTTGGAGTTGGGATGGTGCGGATCCGAGTGGCTGGATCGTCGAGGTCCAGAACGAGTCGTTCGACACCATCTTCCGCAGCGAAGTGATCGACGGCCGTTCGTTCCGCGCGCCCGAGTCGTTGCGCGCGATGCTCCGGTCCGGCGGCCGGTTCCACTGGTTCGTCGAGGCCCAACCCGCCGACGGACCGCGATCCGCACCGATCGGGTTCGACTTGCGATGACATTCGGGACAGTCGTCCGGAGCACTCCTTCCACAATCCGGACAGGGGTTCTCCGCGCGGTCCGAACGGGAGTTCCGGGGTCGGTCTAAGCCACGTTCCCGCAGGATCTAAGGTTCCGCGGGAAACGGCGACGAAAAGGGGGCAAAGCTCGCCTGGCGGGCTGCACGCACCTACTGGGATACGCACCTACGGATGATGAAACTCGCGATCGGAGAGGTCGTCTGTGGCTACCGGGTCGACCGGTTCTTGGGCCGCGGCGGCTTCGCCTCGGTCTATCTGGCCAAGGACGAAGAGGCTGGCGAGAAGGTCGCTCTGAAGATCGGGCACCCCTCGGGTGGGGGGCGTCAGGTCACGCGGCTTCTCGAAGTGTCCTCGCGTCGAACTCCGGAGGGCATCAGCCCCGACGAATTGCCGGCCGAGGCCGTGTTCTTCGACGGGAACGGTGTTCGGATCGACATGTTCGACGAACACGAGGTCCGCTCGGCGTTCGAGTCGGAGGCGACCGAGCTCGGTCGCAGCGACTCCAGCAACCTCGTCCGGCTGCGCCGCGCGAGCGAATGGGAAGGACGCCCGGTCCTCGTGCTCGACTACGTGCGCGGCAAGACGCTCCGGGAGAAGGTGCGTAGCCTCGAAGGCATCCACCTCAACTGGTTCCTGACGATCGTCCGCGCGCTGCAAGGTCTGCGCGACGGCAGCGGGATGGAGTTCCACGGCGATCTCAAGCCGGAGAACATCATCGTCAAGCCGAGTGGCAAGGTCGTTCTGATCGACCCCTCGATGCGTCGGTTGGGCAACGGTGCGGTCACGATGACGCCGCACTACAACCCGCTGCTGCTCGAGAACTCGAAGGCCGACGTCACGGCGATCGGCATCATGATCTACGAGATCCTGACCGGCACGCTGCCGTTCGACGAGGTCCCGTGGGAATACGCCGGCAATCCGACCGGCGGCGAGACCGTGCGGCTGTCGCTGTCGTTCTTCTACAGCTACTGCCCGCCGCAGATGCTCAACCCGAAGACGCCGCCCGAGCTCGAGCGGATCGTCTACCGCTGCATCACGGTGCCGAGCTACGGCCTCGACGCGCTGCGCGAGGATCTCGAGGAGTACATCGGACGCGCCTGAGCGGCGGGTCCGAGCTCGCGCGGCCCGAACGGGGGGTCTGCTTCGGCCCCCCGTGCAAATCGGCCTTGAGTCCTCGGGAATCGGGCGGAAGATGGCTCCGGTTCCGAGCGTCCCAGCTCGACCGAGTCGACTCCTCGTAGCATGCCCCGACGCCAGCCACGCCTTCGTTTCGCCCTTCCGTTGCTCCTCGCCGCGTGCAGCTCGTCGGCGGATCTCGTCGTGCAGAGCAAGGAGCAGTTCCGCAAGGGGAACTTCTACCAGGCGTTCTACGCGTTGCAGTCGGCGCGCGCCGCCGGCTATCGGAGCGAGGAGCTCGACCGGCTCTACCAGCCGTACCGGCAGGCGTTCCTGCTGAAGCGCGCGCAGCGGCGGGTGTTCGACAACGAGGACGCGCTCGCGCTGCAAGACCTCGCACAGGTGCTCGCGGTCGATCCCGACAACCCGATCGCCGTGCTGTGGACGCGCAAGGCGAAGGAGAAGCTCGCGCGGCGATCGACCGACCGCGGGGATCGGGCGGTCGCCAACGGCGACCTCGAGGTGGGCTTGTTGGCCTATCACGAGGCGCTCGAATTCGTGCCGGGTTACCCGGACGCGCAGGACGGCATCAGCGGCGTCGTCGCGACCTGGCAGAAGCGCCGGGACAAGGCCGAGTCGCGCTATCTCGAAGGCGTGCGTGCGTTGGCCGAGGACCTGTTCGCACAGACCGAGTACCACATGTTGATCGCGCTCGACGCCGATCCCGAGCACGAGGCGGCGAAGCGCTCGAAGCGCGAGGCGGTCGAGCGCCTGCACGAGATCCGCTTCGAGAAGGCGGTCCAGGCGATCGAATCCGGACACTACAACGCGGCGCTCCACGACCTCGAGCAGGTCAAGCGCGAGTCGCCCGACTATCCGGGACTCGATGCGCGCATCGCGGAGGCCGAGCGGGAGATCGAGGCGGAAACGCTCGCGACGAAGGGCGAGCGTGCGCTGTTCCGCGGCGAGTACGAGAAGGCTCGCGAGTCGATCGACGCTGCGTTCGAGCTGAGCCGGCGCGAACGACCGCGCTACAACGATCTCCTGCTGATGACTCGGGATCGGGAGTACGGGGACAAGTACGTCGTCGCGAAGGACGCCGAGCTGCAGGGCCGACTCGAGGATGCGGTCGCTCGCTACCGCAAGATCGAGGAGGAGTACAGCGGGTTCCTCGACGTCGCGGCGCGGATCTCGGATCTGCAGGCGTCGATCGATCTGGCGACCGAGGCCTACGACGCCGGCGCCAAGGCCGAGGAAGAGGGCAATCTGGACCAGGCGATCGAGAAGTTCGCCGACGCGGCGCTGCTCTACCCGAAGTTCCGCGACGTCAAGGCGCGCCTCGAGGGGCTGCGTCAGCGGCGCGAGAACGAAGTGAATCGGTAGCGCTCGACGACGTCCATCGTCCGGCCCGGTCCGAACTGGACGCTCTGCCGTCGCTCGAGCGGCAGGCCGGCGCCATCGAGCCTCAACGTCGCCGAAGCCGCAGGCTTGCCGTCGACGATGACATCGAACGCGATCTCGCCGTTCGGCAGCGGTCGATGCCCCTCGGTGTGCACCCACTCGCGGATCGTTCCGTCCACGTGATCGGGTTTGCCGCTGCCGACGAGCATCGCGAGGTTGTGGAGCAGTCCCATGCGGGACAGGCCCAGGACGATCGCTTCCCTGACCGCAGGTGCCGCCTGGGAGGTGTGTCGCTCCCCGTTCGAAAAGGTGTAGGCGCTGGAGTTGCTCTGCAGCTCGCCGCGTTGGGTCGCCCCGCCGAACAGTCCTTCGTACCGCAGGACGACCCGTTCTCCGTCGAGCTGCAGCGAACCCGTGAAGTTCGCTGTGAACGCGCCGCTCGACTCGATCTCGAACTCGGCAGTCATCGCTTGCGCCTCGAGCAGACGCTGTTCGAGTTCGGCGAATTGCTCGACCGGAGGTGTGGCGCAGGCGGTCAGGGTGACGGCGACGAGCAACGTGCGGACGACTCTCATGGTGGACGAGTCTACGCCGCCGCGCGTCGCTTCAGAACAGCTCACCCTGGCGCCGATCGGGTCGGGATCGCTCCACGAACACCGCGCTGTCGCTGGCCGCGAGCCCGAGTCGTTTGCGGTGCAGCTCGAACAGCTGCGCGATCATCCGCCAGCGCGTGCCGGTGCCGCGCATGCGTCGCCCCGTGCGCGACTCCTGGATCACCCCGTCGCGCATCTCGGTGAGGGCGTTCCAGACCTTCTTGGTGCGATCCGGGAAGGCCTCCGCGAGTCGGGACTCGAACACCGGCAGCACGGTCTTCGGTAGCCGGAGCAGCGTCAACGAGGCCCGCCACGCACCCGCATCGGCGGCGCGCGCGAGGATCTCGGGGATCTGGTGGTCGTTGAGCCCCGGGATCACCGGAGCGATCGCGACCGACACCGGCAGGCCACGATCCGCGAGCCGTCGGATCGTCTCGAAGCGGCGCGAGGGCGGGGCCGCGAACGGTTCGATCGCGCGACCGTCGGCATCGTCGGCGAACGGCACGCTGATCGCGATGTCGAACGTCGCGCGAGCGCGCAATCGCTCGAACACGTCGACGTCGCGCTCGCACAGCGCGCCCTTGGTCACCACGCTGACCGGGTTGGCGAACTCGGCGCACGCCTCGAGGCACGCACGCGTGATGCCGTAGGCGGCTTCGATCGGCTGGTAGCAGTCGGTCACGCCCGAGAACACGATCGTCTCCCGCGTCCACGCGCGGCTCGAGAGTTGCCGGCGAAGCACCTCGGCGGCGTTCGTCTTGACGACGATGCGTCGGTCGAAGTCGGTCCCGGCGCCCCAGTCGAGGTACTCGTGCGTCGGCCTCGCGTAGCAGTAGGCGCAACCGTGGAAACAGCCACGATACGGGTTGACGCTGAACCGGAACGGGAGGTCGTCGCTGTCGTTCTTCGAGAGGATCGACTTGCACTCCTCCTCGTAGACCTCGAGTTCGACGTCGGGCGGCGGGCCGAGCAGCTCGACGTGGCTTCCGTGCCAGGGATTCGGCGGGTTCTCGGCTCGGCGTGGCATGGGTTCCGTAGGCGATCGAATGCGCACATCGTGCACACGCTCACGCCGCACTCGGCATTCGGGGGCGCCGCAGAAGTGCGAAACCCCAGCCGCGAATCATGCTAGAGGGTCTGCGCGGCGGCGTGCTGGCGGTACGCTGGTCGCGTTCGATTGCTGCCCCTCTGTACGTCCCCCTGCACCGATCATCCAGTCCTCGATCTCGTCGCCCCGCGGGAGCTGTCGCTGGATCGCCCTGTTCGATGAAGTCTCTCGTCACCCTGCTCGCCCTCTTGTTCCTGGCCGTTCCCTGCGCCGCCGCTCCCCAGAGCGCGGGTGGTGAGGCCAAGGCGCTCGCGTCGTTCAAGAAGGCGTTCCACCCGAAGAAGGCCGCGCCGGTCCCCGCGCGTCAACAGGCGCTGACCTCGCTCGCTTCGTTCGGATCGGCGAAGGTCGCCGAGGCGCTCGTCAAGGCGCACGCCGACGTCGAGACCGAGATCGCGGAACTCGCAGTGCTGCGCAACGAGCACATCGCGGAGATCGCGCAGCTCGAGAAAGGGCAGGAGTTCAAGGAACAACGCACGTTCCCGCAGGCGGTGATCGATCGACTCAACGAGCTCAAGCCGCGGTTGGCGCGGCAGCGACAGGAGCTCGACGACCTGCGCAAGCTGGGCAACGACCTGCGCGCGCAGATCGGCGCGCTGCGCGATCCCGAGTCCGTGCGATGGCTCGTCCAGAACGTGCTCGGCAGCAAGAAGTACACGCTGTTGCTCAAGCTCACGGTCAGCGAGGTCGCGGGTTCGCTGAGCGGCGAACTCGTGAAAGACTTGCAGCGCGTGTTCCAGCGCGCGAAGCGCCCCGAGGAGCTGATCGCCCTGCTCAAGGGGATGTCGTTCGCCGGGAAGGAGGCGCGTGCGGTCGCACCACAGATCATCAAACTGCTCGAACACAAGGACGAGGTCGTGCGGGAGCACGCCGCGTTCGCGCTGTCGAAGCTCGCGGTGCCCGAGGCGATCGAGCCGATGATCGACCTGTTGGAACGCGAGACCGGGCGGGCGAAGGAGCACGTGGCGAGTGCGCTCGAGATCTTGACCCGACAGAAGCACGGCGTGCTCATCGCGTCGTGGCGTCGCTGGTACGCCGACGAGAAGGAGCGCCTGTTCGAGCCGGACGCGCCGCTCGGTGGCGGAATGTTCGAGCGCTCGGAGTCGAAGTCCGACAGCGGCTACTACTTCGACATCGCGATGGACGGCAAGTCGATCCTCTACATCATCGACGCATCGGGCTCGATGAAGGAGGAGATCGAGCTGGTGCTGAAGGACTCGAAGGGCGAGCCGAAGAAGGACACGCGTCTCGCTGCCTGCAAGGCCGAACTCATGTCGGCGCTGACACGACTCGAGTCGGACGCCGAGTTCAACGTCATGTGGTACGCCGACATTCCGCGGCTGTTCCAGGACAAGATGGTGAAGGCGGACAAGGGCAACGTCACGGAGGGCCGCGCCTTCGTCGAGAAGCTCGTGCCGAACGGCTACACGAACATCTACGACAGCATGAAGCTGGCGTTCGAGCTCGCCGGACAAGGTGCGAAGGATCGCTACTACGCCACGGGCCTCGACACGATCTTCCTGCTGACCGACGGCTCGCCGACGACTTCGGACGGCAAGCAGGACAGCACCGAGAAGATCATCGAGGCGGTCCGTGAGTGGAACGTGCTCGGGCGGATCAAGATCCACGCGATCGGCATCGGCAAGAACATCAACACCGCGTTCCTGCAGCAGCTCGCGTCGGAGAACGGCGGCGAGTTCCGGCAGTACTGATGGTCGAGTCGCTCGCGGCGCCGACGTTCGAGGACATCGTCGCGGCGAGTGATCGCATCCGGCCTCACGTCCATCGCACGCCGGTGGTGACCTGCGCGGCGCTCGATGCCGTGAGCTCCGCCGCGCTGTTCCTCAAGTGCGAGAACCTGCAGCGTTGCGGCGCCTTCAAGATGCGAGGTGCGAGCAACGCGGTCTTCTCGCTCGAC
>JAGQQZ010000277.1 GCA_020425915.1 Planctomycetota bacterium
CACGACGTGTGCGACCTTCGCGTGGAACTGGACTTCCGCGGGCACGAGATGGCGGCGTTCTCGATCGACGGCATCGAACGAACGGTCGAGTTCGACGACGGGAAGACCCGCGTCTACCGATACGGCATCGACGTGAACTTCCCGAACGGACATATCGAGTTCCTCGGACGGGGATGCGAGCTGGAGTTGCGCGCGGATCCGGTCCGGTCGAAGGACCAGCGTCTGCCCGTCGATCGTCGGGTCCCGCTCCGCTGACGCGGGAACGCTCGTCGCGGTTCGATCGACTACGGCCCGAGTTCCACCGCGACGCGGCGGAGGTCCTCGACGATCCGCGCGACGTCCTCGGGCGATCGCGCCTTGTTCCGCTTCAACCCCTGCCCGCGCTCGAGCAGGTAGGGGAGGTGGGGGATCGTGAATCGGTCGTTGAGCCGAGCCATCTCGGCGATGGCATCGTCGTAGCGATCGGCCTGGATCGCGTCCGCGGCCTGGTTGAGCCCGGCGTGGATCTCGACTCTGGAATCCGTCATGCGCACCGTTCTACTCGCGGGACTCGGACGAAATCCTGGTCGGCTCCCGGGATTGCGTCGAGAATCCCGTCCTCCGCAATCGAACCTCGCGATGACCTCACGCGGACTGTTCCGATTCGCCGTGTTCGTCACGGCCTACGTGCTGATCCACATCAAGCTCGGTGCGCTCGTCACGAGCACCGGGTCGGGGATGGCGTTCGAGGACTGGCCGCTGTCGGAGGGGTCGGTGTGGCCGCCCGGGATGGACAAGCCGAAGTACCTCGAACACATCCACCGGGTGTCGGGGACGCTGCTCGGATTGTTCTCGCTGCTGCTCGTGTGGTTCGTCTACCGCAATGATCGACGGGTCTGGTTGCGTCGGACTTCGATCCTGTTCGTCGTCGTCGTCACGGTGCAGGGGATCTTCGGTGGGCTCGGCGTCGTCTACGGCGACATGGCGAACGGCATCACGTGGGCGCCGGCCGCGATCGTGCACGGAACGCTCGCGCAGCCGACCCTGTGCCTCGCCGCCTTCATCGCGTTCGCGTTGTCTTCGGCGTGGCACGAACGCGTGGTCGTACCCGCCCATCTCGCCAGGACCGCTCGCAAGCTGGCCGGTGTCGCGTTCGGCCTGGTGTTCGCGCAGATCCTCATGGGCGCGATCGTCCGTCACACGAACGCGACCGGGATGCTGTGGCTGCACGTGTTCTCGGCGGTCGTCGTCGCGCTCGCGATCCTGGTCTCGACCTCGTACAACAGCGGCAAGTTCGGCAGCGCGTCGCCGGGCCTTCGCCGACTCGGCTTCTGGATCTGGATCCTGCTGATGACCCAACTCGTGCTCGGATTCGCGACGCTGCTCGTGCGCAAGCCGAAGGATCCGTCGAACATCGGGGAGATCGCTCACAACACGATCGCGAGCGCGCACGTCGTCGTCGGCGCCTCGGTGTTCGTCATCGTGACGCTGTTGTTCGCGCGCGTATGGCGCACGCTCGAGGTGGCTCCTGCGTCGGCCCGGGCAACCGCGACCACGGTCGCCTGAGGTCGCGTTGTCCCGCATCGTCTCGATCCTCGAGCTCGGCAAGTTCCGCCTCTCCTCGTTGGCGATCTTCGCCGTGGTGGCGGGGCTGATCCTCGGTGCGAAGGAGGTGCCGGACTGGTCGCTGATCCTCGCCTGTGCGTTCGGCACGTTGCTCGTCGCGATGGGCGGCAACGCGCTCAACATGTGGATCGAGCGCGAACACGACAAGGACATGCCGCGGACGGCCACGCGACCGTTGCCGACCGGGCGTCTGCACCCGCGCAGCGCGCTCCTCGCCGGACTCGCGAGCGGACTCGTCGGTCTCGCGCTGCTCGCGGTGTGGACGACGTGGCTCGCGACCGCGCTCTGCGCGGTGATCTTCGTGACCTACGTCGGGATCTACACGCCGCTGAAACGTCGCTCTTCGCTCAACACGATCGTCGGTGCGATCCCGGGTGCGCTCCCGCCGGTCGTCGGCTACGCCGCGGCAGGACACGGTCTCGACGAACAGGCGGTGATCCTGTTCCTGATCCTGTTCTTCTGGCAGATCCCGCACTTCCTGTCGATCTCGTGGCGCTACCGCGACGATTACGCGGCGGGCGGCATGAAGATGTTGCCGGTCGTCGACCCGGGGGGGCGCACGACGACGCAACAGATGCTGCTCTACACGGCGGCGCTCGTGTTCGTCAGCTTCCTGCCGTACGGCGTCCGGATGGCCGGCGAGTTCTACCTCGTGCTCGCGATCTGTCTGAACGTCTTGTTCTTCGTGATCGTGGCGATCGCGGCCATCGGGCGCTTCGATACGGCCATGCGGCAGACGTTCCTCGTGTCGATCGTCTACCTGCCCGTGCTGCTCGGTGTGATGGTGCTGGACCGGACGATGCTATGACAGATCGAACGACGACCGAACTCGCGGTCTCGGCGCGCAAGGTGGCGTTCGCCTACGGTGAGCGCGAGGCGCTGCGCGGCGTGGACTTCGAAGTCCCGCGCGGTAGCGTCCACGGCTTCCTCGGGCCTAACGGCTCGGGCAAGTCGACGCTGTTCAAGATCCTGGCGACGATCCTGCCGCTGACGCGCGGCGAGGTCTCGATCCTCGGTCTCGACCTGCGGAGCGAGGCCGCCGCGCTGCGCCGCAAGATCGGTGTGGTGTTCCAGTCGCCCGCGCTCGACAAGAAGCTCAGCATCCGGCGCAACCTGACCTACGGTGGCAAGATGTTCGGTCTCTCGGGCGCCGACCTGACTCGCCGTGTCGATCAGATGCTCGACTACGCCAACCTCGCCGATCGCGCGAACGACAACGTCGGCGAGTTGTCGGGTGGCCTTCGCCGTCGTGTCGAACTCGCGAAGGGCATGCTGCACGAGCCCGAGCTCTTGCTGCTCGACGAGCCGAGCACGGGACTCGATCCTGGTGCCCGTGACGATCTGTGGGAGTTCCTGTCGCGTCGTGAAGGGCTGACCGTGCTGTTCACGACGCACCTCATGGACGAGGCCGAACGTGCGAGCCACCTGACGATCCTCCATCAGGGCGAGGTCGTCGGGGAGGGTTCGCCGGCCGAGCTGCGCGCGAGCGTCGGTGGCGAGGTCCTCGAGCTGGGCTGCGCCGAGCCGCAGCGCGTCGCCGACGAACTGCGACGGGAGCACGGCGTCGATGCGACCGTGCTCGAAGGAGTCGTCCGGGTCGAGAGCCAGGACGCGCACGCGCTCGCTCCGGTGCTGATGAAGACGCACGCCGCCGAGGTCGACACGATCACGTTGCGACGACCTTCGCTCGAAGACGTGTTCCTGGGTCGTACGGGCCGGCGCCTGACGGAGGATTCGTGATGTCTGCCGTCGTCGCACTCTGGCACCGCGAGGTGCTCCGGTTCCTGCTCGACCGTTCGCGCGTGTTCAGCTCGATCGGCCAACCGGTCGTGTTCTGGCTGATGTTCGCCGGTGCGTTGCACCGGTCGTTCACGCCGACCGGGACCGCGAACTACGGCGAGTACTTCTTCCCGGGCACGCTCGCGATGATCGCGCTGTTCACGGCGATCTTCTCGACGATCACGGTCATCGAGGATCGCAAGGAAGGATTCCTGCAGAGCGTGCTGGTGTCACCGGTGCCACGCTGGGGGATCGCGCTCGGCAAGATCCTCGGCTCGGCGACCCTGTCGCTGCTGAACGCGCTCGTGTTCTTCGTGTTCGCCCCGCTCGTCGGCGTGCCGTTCGATCCGGCCGGCGCGGTGGGCGCGTTCGTCGTCCTCGCAGTGATCTCGTTCGCGCTCGCCGCGCTCGGCTTCGCGCTGGCGTGGGTCATGGACAGCACGGCCGGCTACCACGGCATCATGATGCTGTTCCTGATGCCGATGCTGCTGCTGTCGGGGGCGTTCTTCCCGGCGAAGGGAGCGCACCCGATCGTCGAGTTCCTGATGGCGATCGATCCGCTGACGTACGGCGTGGCGGCGCTGCGCTACGAGTTCTATGGCGTCGGGCACCCCACGACCGAAGGGCTGCCGGCATTGTGGGTGTGTCGCGTCGTGACGATCGGATTCGCGGTGGCGATGTTCGTGCTCGGTTCGCTGGTGTGTATGCGGCGGACGGCGCGGGACGCGACCTGACCGATTACGAATCTCGGTGTCGCGTGCGAGCGGCCTTCGCTC
>JAGQQZ010000278.1 GCA_020425915.1 Planctomycetota bacterium
ACCTACGACTGCGTGCTCGTCGTCGGCGTCGAGAAGCTGAGCGCGATCGTCGACTACCGGAATCGCGAGACCTGCGTGCTGTTCGGCGATGGGGCGGGTGCGACCGTGTTCACCTCCTACGAGCGCGCCGGACGCGCGCGCTACCTCGGCGGTAGTACCCGCATGTCGGGTGCGCAGGAAGACGTGCTGATGGTCCCGGCCGGCGGTAGTCGAAACCCGGCCTCGCACGACACCGTCGAGCAACGTCGACACTTCATCCACATGGGCGGCAAGCGGGTCTACCGCTTCGCCGTGAAGACGCTGGCCGAGCTGGTCCAGAAATCGGTCGAACCCTACGGCTACGACGAGCTCGGGCTCGTCGTCCCGCACCAGGTCAACCTGCGGATCATCGAGAGCGCCGCCGAACGCATCGACCTGCCGATGGAGAAGGTGTTCACGAACATCCAGTCGTACGGCAACACCTCGGCGGCCTCGGTGCCCTTGGCGCTCGACGAGGCCTTCCGCGCCGGCTTGCTCGAATCGGGCAAGCTGATCTGCATGCCGGCATTCGGCGCCGGCATGGCTTGGGGCCACGTGCTCCTGCGCTGGTAGCATCTCGACTCAGTCATGACTCAATCGCTGCAAGGAAGAACCGCCCTCGTCACGGGTGCCTCACGCGGAATCGGACGCGAGATCGCGGTCGACCTCGCCCGTCACGGTGCCTTCGTGTTCTGTGTCTCGACTCGCGAAGGCGGGTGCGACGAGACCGTCGCGGCCTGCGGTGAGCAGGGCGGCGAAGCCGTCGGTCTCGCGTGCGACGTCTCCGACGAGGCGTCGGTCGATGCCCTCGTCAAGGCGGTGCGCGAGAGTGGGCGTACGCTGGAGATCCTCGTCAACAACGCGGGGATCACGCGCGACGGTTCCTTCCTGCGGATGAGCACGGACGACTTCGACGCGGTGCAGAATGTGAACCTGCGCGGCACGTTCTTCGTCTGTCGCGCGTTCGCACGGCTGCTGTCGAAGGCCGAGGACGGCCGTATCATCAACATCGGTTCGGTCGTCGGGCAGATGGGCAACCCGGGCCAGGCGAACTACGCCGCCAGCAAGGCGGCGGTCGTCGGAATGACGAAGTCGCTGGCGAAGGAGCTCGCGGGCCGGCAGGTGACCTGCAACGTCGTCGCCCCGGGCTACATCCAGACCGACATGACTTCGGAGCTGCCCGACGACGTGCGCGAATGGCTGCTCGGCTCGATTCCGCTGCATCGCATCGGCACCGCCGAGGAAGTCGCGGCCGCGGTCACCTTCCTGGCAGCCCCTGCCGCCCGCTACATCACCGGGCAAGTTCTTGTCGTGGACGGTGGAATGTGTATCTAGGGGCCCTCGAAGGGCCCGGCTCGGCCGTCTCGAGCTGACGTGTCGAGGGGTCGTCCACGACCCGCATCCCCTTCATCTCGTAACTCTCTGTTCCTACAGAATCCCTCTGAGAGGTCCATCGTGTCCCAAGCAACCGTCGAAGAACGGGTCCTCAACATCGTCTGTGATCAGCTCGGCACGAGCCGTGACAAGGTCACCTCGGAAACCTCGTTCATCAACGACCTCGGTGCCGATTCCCTGGACACCGTCGAGCTGGTCATGGAGTTCGAAGACGAGTTCCAGATCAACATCCCCGACGAGGACGCGGAGAAGATCCAGACCGTCGGCGACGCGGTGAAGTACATCTCCGAGAAGCTCTGATCGGCTCCGCCGAATCGAGGCCTTGCCATGACTGACCGACGTGTCGTGATCACGGGGGTGGGGGCGATGACCCCACTCGGGCTCGACCTCCCGACGACGTGGGAGGGCATGATCGCAGGCAAGTCGGCGGCCGTGCCGATCACGCGGTTCGACGTCTCGGAGCACACGACCAAGTTCGCGTGCGAGATCCAGAACCAGTACGACCCGGCCAACTACTTCTCGAAGCAAGAGCAGCGCCGCCTCGACATCTACTCCCAGCTGATGCTCATCGCCGGCGAAGAGGCGATGAAGAACTCCGGCCTCGAGGTCGAGAAGCACGACGTGACCCGCATGGGTTGTATCCTCGGCACCGGGATCGGCGGCATCAACGAGCTCGAGGACACCAAAGTGGTGTTCATGGAAAAGGGGGCGGGACGCGTCAGCCCGTTCTTCATCCCCAAGCTGATGTCGAACGCGCTGGCCGGCCAGGCTGCGCTGAAGTTCGGTCTGCAAGGCACGTGCTTCGCGACGTCATCCGCGTGCGCGAGTTCGAGCCACGCGATCGGGCAGGCGTTCCGATCGATCAAGTACGGCGAGAGCGACATGGTCCTTTCGGGCGGCGCGGAAACCTCGACCACGGCGCTGGCGCTGGCGGGGTTCTGTTCGCTGAAGGCCTTGTCGCAGCGCAACGACGACCCGACCCGCGCGTCGCGCCCGTTCGACCGCGATCGTGACGGCTTCGTCATGGGTGAGGGTGCGGGCGCGCTGGTGCTCGAGGAACTGGAGTTCGCCAAGGCCCGCGGTGCCGACATCATCGCGGAGGTCCGCGGCTTCGGCTCGACCGACGATGCCTTCCACCTGACGGCGCCGCGAGACGATGCCGATGGTGCGACGCGCGCGATTCGGCTCGCGATCCGCGAGTCCGGCCTCGCGGCCGAAGCGTTCGACTACTGCAACGCCCACGGTACGAGCACGCCGCTCAACGATCGCGTCGAGACCCTCGCGCTCAAGACCGCGTTCGGTGACCACGCGAAGAAGCTGCAGGTCTCGTCGACCAAGTCGATGATCGGGCACCTGCTCGGTGCGTCGGGCGCGGTCGAGCTCGTCGCGACCGCGATGGCGATCCGCCACGGCGTCATCCCGCCGACCATCAACTATGAGAATCCCGATCCCGAGCTCGATCTGGACTACGTCCCGAACGAGGCCCGGGAGGCGCAGGTCCGCGCCGCGATCAGCAATTCGCTCGGTTTCGGCGGCCACAACGCCTGCATCGCGATCGCGCGTTTCGAGGGCTGATCCGCCGCTCGTTCCTACCCCGCCGATCGTCGCCGAGGAAGCTCCCACGCCTTCTCGCTTCGGGCTAGACTGATGCCCCGGTCGGCCGCCCGTCGTTGGACGGCGATCCTCGAATATCTCCGTTCGAAAACCCCCTGAGGTGCTCCTGTGCGCAAGAAGTTCCACGCGCTGCTGCACGCCTACAAGGTCGAGGCGTTCAAGATCTCCCACAACAACGAGTGTGTCCAAGATCGCACTCGTGACATCCTGCAGTTCACCGAGCAGGCGCTGAACAACGCGTATCACTATCAGTTCCACGGCGAGCCGGATCAGCGGCGCGTCGAGACCCTGACGTTGATCAAGAACTTCACCCTCGAGGCGATCCTGCCGCCGGTCGTCGAGAAGCTCGTGCAGCGCATCTCGGTGCTCGAGCGTCAGCACGAGGCGATGGTGCAGCTCGTCGACGGACTGCTCGAGGAGCTGTCGGAAGACCACAAGTCGAGCGAGAACGCCGGCTGACCGGCGTTCCCGGGGAGGGGCATGTCGCGGGCGGCCAGGATTCCGATCGCATTCCTGTCCGGCGGTCGGTCGCCGGAGCACGAGATCTCGCTCCGATCCGGGCGTGAAATCCTGCGAGTCGTCGACCGTGATCGCTGGGTCCCTCATCCGGTTCGGCTCGATCGCCACGAGCCGCTGTGGTGGGT
>JAGQQZ010000279.1 GCA_020425915.1 Planctomycetota bacterium
CTCGCGAGCCAAGCAACTCCTACGCCCGGATCACTACGTCCGAATCGTCAACTCCAACACCCTCTCCGTCACCGGCACGTCGACCGACGTGTGCTTGGCGTTCCCGTCGCCGTCCGTCCATTCGACCGTGAACGCACCGATCGGCAGGGGACTGAACTCGAGCCATCCTTCGTCGTCGGTCTCGATCTGCCCGGGTCGGTAGTAGCCCGGTTGGACGACCTTGACCGGACGGTCACGAATCGGGGTCCCGTCCGCCTCCAGGAGTCGAATGCGGCCACGACGTCTCTCCACGTCGCACGAGACGTCGTTGATCGAGTCACGTGCGACGAGTCGGGTCCCCGGGAGCGGCAGGACGATCCAGCCCGGGCTGTCGGCGACGGGTAGCGCCAGCGATCGCGCGTACTCACCCGGAGGCACGAGCGTCTCGACGTCGCCGTCTTGGTTCGTCGCGATGCGGATGGTGGCGTGGAACGGAGAGCCTGCGCGCTTCAGGAACAAGTCGTTGTCGCGGAGCGGCACCCCGTCGACGACGATCCTGCCGGTCACGCGCACCGGCAGCGCGTCTGTGATGTCGAACTCGAACGCGCGGGATCGGTCCGCACGGAGCGACGCTTCCCCGATCGGCACGCAGACCGGCAGCGGCATCTTCGGGTGTGCGCGCAGCCGATACTGCAAGCCGACCGCGTACTCGCCGTGTTCGAGGCCGTCGGCGGTGACGCGCGCCTCGTGGATCGCGAACGTTCGCGTGGCAGTATCTCCGTTCCGACGGAGCACGAGTTCCACTCGCCCCTCACCGTCGTGCATCGGTTCGATTTCCGGCAGACCTTCCAGCATGGCGAGCAGCTCCGGCGGGGTCAGGCGAGCCTCGAGACGCGCCCCGCGTTCGACGACGATTCGATGGACCAGCGATCCGCGCGCCATCGTGATCGGCTCGACGTGTGGCGGATGTCCCTCGCCGGAGACGCGTAGCCACAACCGTTCGGGCGGCGCGAGCAGGTTCGCGTGGCCGTCTGCGTCCGTCGTGCCGGAATCGAGCGTCGCGAACAACGGTGCCTCCGCCTTCGGGTCGAGCCGTCGGAGCTCGACGGTCTCGCTGCTCTCGGTCATCCGGTCGACGCCGATCACCCGGACGACTTCGACGCGGCTCCCGACGACCGCCGTACCGGTGGGGTCGCGGACCTCGACGCGCAGTTCGCCGCACGGTGGCAGCACGACCGAGACCTCGGCGTGCGCAGCGTCGCCGTCGAACCGCACGAACTGGCTCGACAGCCGCTCGTCGTGCGGCACCGCCAGCACGGCGGACTCGCCGGAACGGACACCGTCGACGACCAGTCGCCCGCGCGCGTGTGGCCCGCGTCCATCGACGCCTCGGTAGGGCGTCATCGCGACGGAGTGACCCCGGACGGACTCGTAGACGTACAGCCGGCAGTCCTCGACCGGTCGGCGCGCCTCGTCGGTGACCACGATTTCGCGCGAACCGAGTTCGCGCATGACGATCTGGACTCCGTGCTGTCCCCATTCGAATCGGGCCGTCGGTGGGGGCGAGCGCTGGTCCCATTCCCCCGCGCCGTGACTCGCGGTGACGCTGACTCCGGCGTCGGTGGAGGCGTGCCAGCGATCCGCGCGTGGCACGACGAAACGACCGTCCTGATCGGACTCGGTCCGACCGATCGAGCCCTCGCCGACGGCAACGACGAAGATGCCCGCGATCGGATCGCCGGCTTCGTCCGTGACGACACCATCGATCGACTCGGCCGGATCGGGACGGCGCGCGCGAACGAGCAGTTTACTCTCCGGCCCGGGCGTGACGGAGAACTTCCGCGGTTCGATCAGCGAGCCCGCGCCGTGCAGCACGACGAAGTAGTCCCCTGCGGCGACGAGGCGATCGAACCGGAAGCAGCCGGCCTCGTCCGTGGACGCGCGGACCATGCCACCGTCCCGGAGCACGCGATCGTCGCCTTCGCGATCGCGGGCGAGGAGAACGAACGCGGGGGCGACGGCCGCATCGTGTTCGTCGAGCACGCGGCCGCGAACCGAAACCCCCGGTGTCAGTTGGACGTCGCCGAGGTCGAGAATGCGCGGTGGCTCGTCCCAGCGACCGGAGAGACGGACGTGTCCCGAGTCGGCGATGCGGACCGTGCACCCCAGCGAACGATCCCCTTCGAGCGAAAGGGAGAAGACTCCGTTCGTCTCGGTCTGCTGCGCGGCCGCGACATCGGATCCAGACCAAGGGCGCCACACGTTGCGGCCGTCCGGCAGGCCGATGCGGACCTCGACCGAGCACCCGGAGATCGGAGTTCCCGTGGTCTCGTCGATGCAACGGCCCCGAACGACGAGCGCGTCCGACGCGGGTGTCGCCGCGTCGAGACCCGGGCCGACTTCGGTTCGAGCCGCTGGGTCAGAGGTCACATCGATCGACTCGATTCGCGCCGTTCGGTCGGATGTTTCGTCGACGACGGGATCGGTGAGCGGCCAGATCGAATGCCCGCCGAGTACGAGCATCGGAACCAACAGCAGGGCGAGGATCGCGAGCTTCTTCATCGAAAGTCCGAACCAAGTGGTGAGAGCGAGTGCACTCGGAACCGTCGCCCGCGCGCCGACGCGGAGGGCATCCGCACCGATCAACGGGAGTGCCCACGCGCGTCGCGAGCCGTGTTCGTCGTCGAGTCGTTTGCGCAGCATCGCCTGCGCGCGTTTCAGCCGCGTCCGCACGGTCTCCGTCGGGATCCCGAGGCGGGCGGCGATCTCGCGCGGCGGCAGGTCTTCCCAGAACCGCTGCAGGATCGTCGAACGGTACGGCTCGGGGAGATCGAGCACGCACGCGGCAACCCGTCGCTGCATCGTGACGCGCTCGATGATCTCCGCGGTCGACGGCGTGGCCTCGGTGCGCGCCGACCCTCGTTCGTGTCGACTCCGGGTGCGGTCGCTGCGCGCTCGGCGCGACGCCAGGTTCCGCGCGACGCGTGTGAGCCAGGGCCGCCAAGTGCCGTGCGTGATCGGGCGTCGCAACGCCGCGAACAGCGTGTCCTGGCAGAGGTCGTCCGCACCGCTCGGTGATCCGACGAGCGCCAGGCTCAGGCGGCGGAGCCATTCGACCTCGGCAAGCAGTTCCTCGAGGTGATCGCGCGGTTCTTGCATGCCTGTCCGGCGATCAGAGTACCGTCAGGTCCAGGCCGTCGGTCGTCTGCAGGTCGATCGACGAGTCGATCGTCGTGAAGTACTCGTTCACGCCCTGCAAGTGAACGTGCATGCCGGGCGGCGGCCGCGGCATCGCAAGCGACCACGGTCGCGCGACGCCGTCGTGATGTCCGGTCGTCAACGGCAGGACCCACGCGGCGCAACCGGTCGCGAACGGTGTCGGGAGCGGGAAGCCCTGCAGCGGGACGACGCCGACGAGCAGGTACTGCCTCGACAGCCAC
>JAGQQZ010000280.1 GCA_020425915.1 Planctomycetota bacterium
GAGATCGAGACCGCATCCCCGAACTCGTCGCCCGACTCCGTGTTGCTGCCCTTCAGGTAGGCGACCTGACTCCAGACCGTGCCGACGCGCTGGAACACGTAGGCGGCGCCGGCGGCCGGAGCCGCGTTGTCGGCCTGGTCGCCGTCGACGCCGGTTGAAGCGCTGTCCTCGCCGTTCGCACCGACGACGATCGTGTCGCCCGATACCGACACGGAGTAGCCGAACTGATCGCCGGACTCGGTGTTCGAGGCCTTCAGGTAGGCCTGCTGCGACCAGACGTCGCCGTTGCGCACGAACACGTAGGCCGCGCCGGCGCGGAACGCCGAGTTGTCGCTCTCGTCGCCGTTCACGCCGGTCGCGGCGCTCGCCTCGAGGCGGGCACCGATGACGGCGGTGTCGCCGGAGATCGAGATCGAGAGACCGAACTGGTCGATCGTCTCGCTGTTCGATGCCTTCAGGTAGGCCTGCTGGTGCCAGATGTCCCCCGAGCGCACGTAGACGTAGACCGCACCCGAACTCAACGCGGAGTTGTCGGTTCCGTCGCCGTCGACGCCGGACGCGCTGCTGTCCTCCCCGATCGCCGACACGATGACGGTGTCGCCGGAGATCGCGACCGACCAACCGAGCAGATCGCCGAGGTCGGTGTTCGACGCCTTGAGGTAGGCGCGTTGCGCGATCACGTCGCCCGGGTAGCGGGCAGCCGCGAACAGCTGTCGGATCCGGAGCCAGTCGCGGGGTGAGACCGAGTCGTCACCGCCCGACTCCGTCGCGAGGAGTGGCGAGGCGATGCCGATGCAGGCTGCGAGGGCGAGCGCAGGGAGCGAGGGTCGTTGCATGGTCGGGCGACGCAGCGTAGTCGAACGCGGGCGTCGACTCGAACGCTTCGGCGCACCTTCACGCGGTCGACCCTTTCGGACGCAACGCAAGATCGGTCGACGGCATTGGAGGTCGTCGACCGCGGGTCGCGTGCTTTGGCGAGGTCGCACGGCCGGCTAGGATTCCCGTGTGAACGCCCTGCTCCGTTCGTGCTTCGCGACCGTTTCCCTCGCCCTCGTCCTCGCCTGCCCGTCGCTCGGTCAGTGCGTCGCATTGGCCGGTACCGGATGTCCGGGCGAGGTCGCGCTGAGCTGCGACGGGCCTCCCCCACCGTGCCTACCCGTGCCGTCGAGCACGTGCGGGTTCTCGATCAGCGCGGCTCCGGCGTTCCCCGCGACCCGGGCGTGCGCCGGTTCGAGCGTCATCCTGTTCGGCGCCTGCTTCCTCCCGGCCGTCGAGATCCCGTTCCCGCTCGCGTGTGCGACCGGCTGCCGACTGGCGATCTCGCCCGTGCTCGGCGCGTTCCCGGACGACCCGCTGTTCGTCGCGCCGAACGTCGTCCCGCCGGGTTCGGTGTGGTGCGCCCAGGCCGCGTGCGTCGCGGTCGACGACAGCGGCGAGGGCCTGTGCGTTCAGCTGGGCCAGGCGATCACGGTCGTCATCGGACCGTAGCGCGCGTCACTTCGGCTCGGCGGCGCCGAGGGCCTTCTCGAGGGCTTCGACCCGCTGTTCGAGCAGGTCGAGTCGACTGCTCGCATGGTCCTCGTCGTCGGCC
>JAGQQZ010000281.1 GCA_020425915.1 Planctomycetota bacterium
ACGTGCTCGCGATCAAGCAGACCGTGTATCGCACCGGCACCGAATCACCATTGAGCGAGGCACTGATCGAAGCGGCTCGCAACGGCAAGGAGGTGACCGCCGTGGTCGAACTCCGCGCGCGGTTCGACGAGGCGGCGAACATCGACCTCGCGACCCGGCTGCAGGAGGCCGGTGCGAAGGTCGTGTACGGCATCGTGGGCTACAAGGCCCACTCGAAGATGCTGCTGATCGTGCGGCGCGAGGGCAAGAAGATGCGGCGCTACTGCCACCTCGGCACTGGCAACTACCACACCGGTACGAGTCGCGCCTACACCGACTTCGGGATGCTGACCTGCGACCCGGACATCGGCGCCGACGTGCACGACCTGTTCCAGCAGCTCACCGGGCTCGGGCGCGTCTCGAAGCTGCGTCGGCTGTCGCAGTCGCCGTTCACCCTGCACGCCAAGATCCTCGAGTTGATCGAGAACGAGACCGAGAACGCCCGCGCCGGCAAGAAGGCGCGCATCATCGGCAAGATGAACGCGCTGATCGAGGACCAGGTCATCCAGGCGCTCTACGAGGCGTCGAACGCCGGCGTCGAGATCGACTTGATCGTGCGCGGCATCTGCTGCCTGCGTCCCGGCGTGCCGGACCTGTCGGAGAACATCCGTGTGCGTTCGATCCTCGGACGCTTCCTCGAGCACAGTCGCATCTTCTACTTCCACGCCGACGGCGACGAACTCGTGTTCTGTTCGAGCGCGGACTGGATGCCACGGAACTTCTTCCGCCGGGTCGAGACCTGTTTCCCGGTCAAGGACAAGAAGCTCAAGCGGCGCGTCGTCGAGGAGGGGTTGGAGCCGTACCTCGAGGACAACACGTTCGCTTGGGAACTCACCCCCGACGGCCGCTACGTGCGCATCGAGCGCGGTTCGGCTCGGTACTGCAACGCCCAACGCCTGCTGTTGACCCGGCTCAGCGAGGACTTCGACCTTCGGACCTCGGACCTCTGATGGCGCGCGCCTTCGGGTAGCATCCCGCGCTACCCATGGGCTTGCTCACGCTCCAGGAAGTCTCCCAGTCGTACGAGGATCGCAAGCTCCTCGACCGGATATCGCTCGTCATCGGCGAGTCCGATCGCGTCGGACTGATCGGCCCCAACGGCTCGGGCAAGTCGACGTTGCTGCGCATCCTCGCGGGACTCGAACCCCCCGACGATGGCCAGCGCACGACCCGCCGCGGACTGCGCATCGGCTTCTTGGAACAGGACCCGACGTTCACACCGGGATGGACGATCCGCGAGGCGATCCGCGCGGGGTTCGAAGGGCGCGCGGAGACGCTCGCCGCGCTGGACCGGATCCACGAACGGCTCGCGGTCGCGGAACACGACTCGCTCGCGACCCTCCTGGACACGCAGGCGCGTCTCGAGACCGAACTCGAGACCCGCGGCGGCCACGACGTCGAGCACCGGATCGAATCCACGGCGCGCGCGCTCGGCCTGGCCGACCTCGAAGCGGTGTGTGACCGACTCTCGGGCGGGGAACGGCGCCGCGTCGCCCTCGCCCGCCTGCTGCTCGTGCCGCACGACCTGCTCGTCCTCGACGAGCCGACCAACCACCTCGACGCCGAAGTCACGTCCTGGCTCGAGGATCGGCTCATGACGCTCGGCACCGCGCTCGTGCTCGTCACGCACGACCGCTATTTCCTCGATC
>JAGQQZ010000282.1 GCA_020425915.1 Planctomycetota bacterium
CCCGCGCGACTTCCTCGCGCGGATCCGCACCGACGGGAACGCCGAACTCGACACGCGACCAGTCGCCGAGCGGTTCGACTCCGGTCAGCACGAGTGCGGAGATGGCACTCGTCACGATCGCTTCGATCGCCTCCGCAGCCGCGCGGGCTTCGACGACCAGGGCTCGCCCCGGAGCCGCGCGCATCAACTCGTCGATCGTGCCGTCGGCGCGCTTGCGTCCGTCGCTGATGATCACGATCCGATCGCTGACGTCCTCGACCTCGGCGAGGATGTGCGACGAGAACAGGATCGTGTGTTCTTCGGACAACTCGCGGATCAACGCCTTCATACGACGCCGCTGGTTCGGGTCGAGGCCGGAAGTCGGCTCGTCGAGGACCAGGATCTTCGGCCGCGCGACGAGTGCGTCGGCGAGACCGACGCGTTGCCGGTATCCGCGCGACACGTGGCCGATCAACTTGCGGCGAACCTCGACGACGCCGCAACGCTCCATCGCCGCTTCGACCTTGCTGCGGCGTTCGCGCCGTGGGACGCCCTTGAGAGCTGCGCGGTAGGAGAGGTACTCGGTGACCCGCATGTCCGGGTAGATCGGGACGTTCTCCGGTAGGTAGCCGATGTTCCGCCGGACGGCGACCGAGTCTCGGAACACGTCGTGGCCAGCGACCGACGCACGACCGGAGGTCGCGGGGTGATAGCACGTGAGGACCCGGATCGTCGTGGTCTTGCCCGCCCCATTGGGGCCTAGGAACCCGACGACTTCCCCTTCGGCGACCTCGAACGAGACGTCATCGACGGCGACGGTGCGCCCGAAGCGCTTGACGAGGTTCTCGACGCGGATCATGCGGTCTGGTTAGCGGGCTGCGCTCGATCGGTAACAGCGCGCGCCGATCACACCACGCGGGCTTGCCGCGGTAAAGCTTCCGCTCGGAGGTACATGCCACGGCCCCGACGCTCGACGTGCGTCGGGGCCGTCACCGTGTCGCGTCACTTCACTTCGAAGTCCGCATCCTTGATGTCCTCGTCGCCGCCGCCGGATTGCGCCTTCGCGCCGGCACCGGCCGCCGCCTGCTCGGTCTCCGGCCCTGCCGCGCCCGCCGCGTGCATTGCCTGGCCGACCCGCTGGTAGACCTGCTCGAACGAGGAGATCGTGGACTGGATCGTCGACTTGTCGTCGCCTTCGGCGGCCGCACGCAGCTTCGTGATCTCACCCTCGAGCTCGGCCTTCTGTCCGACCTCGATCTTGTCGCCGTTCTCCGAGATCAGCTTCTCGGCCGCGTGCGCCATCGAGTCGGCCTGGTTCTTCAGGTCGACGACCTCGCGACGTGCCTTGTCCTCGGCAGCGTGCTTCTCGGCGTCGGCGCGCATCTGCTCGACCTCCTGGTCCGACAGGCCCGACGAGGTCTGGATCGTGACGTGTTGCTCCTTGCCGGACGCCTTGTCCTTGGCCGACACGTTGAGGATGCCGTTGGCATCGATGTCGAAGGTCACTTCGATCTGCGGCGTGCCGCGCGGAGCCGGGGGAATCCCATCGAGCTGGAACTTGCCGAGCGTCCGGTTGTCCTTCGCGAACTCGCGCTCACCCTGCAGGACCAGGATGTCGACGGCCGGCTGGTTGTCGGCCGCGGTCGAGAAGGTCTGCGACTTGCTCGTCGGAATCGTCGTGTTCCGCTCGATGAGCTTCGTCATGACGCCACCGAGGGTCTCGATGCCGAGCGAGAGCGGCGTGACGTCGAGCAGCAGGACGTCGCTGACGTCACCCGCGAGCACCCCTCCCTGGATCGCCGCGCCGAGGCTGACGACCTCATCCGGGTTGACCGAACGATTCGGCTCCTTGGCGAACAGCTCCTTGACGAGCGCCTGGACGACCGGGATCCGGGTCGAACCACCGACCAGGATCACCTCGTCGATGTCGGAAGGCTTCATGCCGGCGTCCTTGAGCGCGTTCACGCACGGCACGCGGCATCGTTCGATCAACGGGTCGATGAGCTGTTCGAACTTGGCCCGAGTCAGGTTCTCCTGCAGGTGCTTCGGGCCACTCTGATCCATCGTGATGAACGGCAGCGAGATGCCCGTCTGTTGCGCGGAGGAGAGCTCGATCTTGGCCTTCTCGGCGGCCTCCTTGAGACGCTGCAACGCCATCTGATCCTGTCGGAGATCGATCCCGCTCTGCGTCTTGAAGGTGTCACACAGCCACTCGATGATCACTTGGTCGATGTCGTCGCCGCCGAGCGCCG
>JAGQQZ010000283.1 GCA_020425915.1 Planctomycetota bacterium
ACCTCCCGTTCGCGTGGAAGACGACATCGGTCCGGGTCGGCGCTCTCGAACTCGTCGTCGACTCCGCGAGTGAGCGACGCGTGGACGACTTCCGTTTCGAGTATCGCCACGGATTCGTCACCGAGGCCTACGACGTGCGGGCGGACGGCGTCGAACAGACGTTCGTGATCGTGCGTCGACCTGACACCACGGGTGACCTGGTCGTCGCGGGTGAAATTCGCACCGAGCTCGTCGGGGATCGAATCGAGCCGACGCACGGCCCGATCGTGTTCCGCGGGCCGAAGGGGGAACGCATCGTCGAGTACGGTTCCGCCACGGCGATCGATGCGCGCGGGCGCGCGTTCCCGATGACGAGTGCGTTCGACGGAGATCGGATCGAGTTGCGGTTGGAAGCCGACGCGCTCGCGTCCGTGTCGTTCCCGCTCGTCGTCGACCCGCTGATCGGCAACGACCCGGTGCGCTATGCCGGCATGACCGCCGTCGCGGCGACGGCAGCTGCGAACCCGACCGATCCCAACGGGATCAGTGTCTACACACGGATCAGCTCGGCGTCGGACCATGACGTCTTCGGCGTGCTGACGCGGCCTGGATTCCAACTCGTCACGCTCGTGTTCGGAGACGTCTCGACCAGCTACAGCAGCGAGAAGGTCGCCGTCGGCGCGATGGACCTTCAGGGAGTCGTCTTGATCGCCGCCGAGCGCCGACAGGGTTTCAAGACTTCGCTCGAGTACTACACGCACGACGTCTCGAGCGCGGGCTATCGATCCGGAGTATCGACCGTGCTCAACGCCGCGAACGGCGAGCACTTCCGCAACCCCGCGATCGGCGGCAACAAGACCAGTCACACGGCGCTGTTGGTCTACGACTACACGCAGCCCGGAACGGGAGTCGTCACGATCGAGGGGCGACGCGTGTTTTGGAGCGGCGCGAGTTCGATCCTGACGAGTTCGGTTGCCGCGCCGTCGGCGTTCAACCACGAGCGGTCGCCAGCCGTGGCTCCGTACAGCAGTGACCACGAAGGGTGGCTCGTAGCCTGGGCGGCGAGCGACGTGGGCTCGGGCGAGATCTTCGGTCGGAAGGTCTTCCCGAGCGGCGCAGCGCACTCGTTGGTCGACATCCTCCAACCAGCGACCGGCAGCATCTACCGCCAGGTCCGCGTCGCCGGTGGTCATGGCCGATTCGTGACGACGTTCCGCAGCGTGCCGACCGGAATCGGGATCATCTCGCTGCGCGCGCGCCGCTTCGACTGGCCGGACGGGGGCAGCGTGACGCAGAAGCAACTGCGCACGATCTCCGGTGGTTCGTTGCCCTCCAACGGCGGGCTCGCGCACGACTTCGAAACGAACTCGCACTGGATCGCGGCCTACACGGTGTCGACCGGTGCGGTGTCGAGCGAGCTGCGCGCCGACCGGCTCGGCTACACGGCTGCCGTCGTCGAGTCGCGGGTCATCGACACCGTCTCGACGCCGTTCGTTCCGTCGGTCGCGTTCGATCCCCGTCCCGGGAACGCCCTCTACGAGATCCTCTACGCCCAGCTCAACGGCGCGTCGAACTCCGTGCTCGGCGCGAGCTACGAGTACCCGGCCGTTGCCTACACGAAGACTCGCTTCAACTCCGGCTGTGGCTCCGCCGACGACGACGAGAGCGATCCCGCGCTGAGCGGGAGCCAGTTCTTCGCGAGTCGCTTGCTGACCCACGACAACGCGCCCGCGGCGCTGTTCTTCAGCCGTCTGTCGTCCGCGTTGCCGCTCGACATCATCGGGATGCCGGGCTGCATTCTCAGCGTCGAGCCGGCGTTGACGTTGACGTATCCGGCGACGCTGAACGCGGCGAACGAGTTCGAGGTGACGTTCCCGCTACCGGACTCGCCACTGTTCAACGTCACGTTCTACACGCAGTGGGTGTGGACCTCGATCGGCGCGAACGCGCTCGGCGTGGTCGTCAACTCGGGCGTCGCGCACCAGGCGCAGTAGCGATCCTCGCGCGCCCGGCCGCGGATCAATCGACCGCGGCCGGGTTCGTCTAGGCCTCGCTCGCCCAGATCCACTTCCACGTGCGGTGCACGTCGTCGAGGATCACGTACACGACGGGGATCAGGATCAGCGTGATGAAGGTGGCGAACAGCACGCCAAACGCCAGCGACACGGCCATCGGCACGAGGAACTTGGCCTGCACGCTGCGCTCGAGGATCAGCGGGAACAGACCGGCGAACGTCGTCAGCGATGTGAGGAGGATCGGGCGGAAGCGGCGCACGCCGGCTTCCCGCACGGCGTCGAGCAGGTGGCGGTCGCCGTCGCGGTGGCGGTTCACGAAGTCGACGAGCACGAGGCTGTCGTTGACGACGACGCCGGCCAGGGCGACGACGCCGCAGAGCGACAACACGCTGAAGTCCATACCCATGATCAGGTGGCCGCCGACCGCGCCGACGATGCCGAACGG
>JAGQQZ010000284.1 GCA_020425915.1 Planctomycetota bacterium
TCCCGGCCTCTTCGAACAACGACACGTAGCCCATCGTCTCGGCGTAGTCGCGGATGCGCTGGCTGCCGAACTGGATGTAGCACTTCACGCCGTCCGGGATCGAGCGGCCGGCGTCGCGCGCCTTGCGCACGACCGACGCGTACATGTCCATGTCGGCCTTCTTGCCGCCGGTGCACGAACCGCCGTAGGCGATGTCGATCGCGACGTCCTTGCCGACCGATGTCAGCGGAACGCCGTTGCGCGGGTCACCGGGCGTCGCGACCATCGGCACGACCTCGGCGAGGTCGATGTCGAAGGTCTTGCAGTACGTCGCACCGTCGTCGGCGCGCACGATCTGTTCGCGCAGCTTCGCGGCGTCGAGGCCGCGTTGTTCGACGAGGTAGTCGACGATGACGTCGTCGGCTTCGATGATGCCCGTGAACCCACCGGCTTCGACGGCCATGTTGGTCAACGTCGCGCGCTCGTCGAGACCCATCGACATCGTGCCGTCACCGGCGAACTCGAGCACCTTGCCGATGCCGTCGCCGCTCTTGAAGAACGCGTCGCTGAGCAGGTGCAGGACGACGTCCTTCGCCGAGACGCCTTCGTGCATGACCCCACGGAGGTTGACGCGGACCGACTCTGGCACGCGGACGCGCACGTCCTTCGTGAACCACGAGTTCGCCATGTCGGTCGAACCGACGCCGAACGCGAAGCAACCGATCGCGCCCGCCATGCAGGTGTGCGAATCGGTGCCGATCACGAGTTGGCCCGGCTCGGCGAGCTCCTCGATGACGATGTTGTGGCAGATGCCCTCGGACCCAGCGGGCTTGCCGCCGCGCTCGACCTCGCCGTAGAGGCGGATGCCCTGTCGCTCGGAGAACGACTGCTGGACGGTCGCGAGGCTCGCAGCCTGCTCGCGGAGCCCCATCTCGACGTGCTTCTGCGGCATGACGCGATCGAGGAAGGTCAGGTGGTCGCGGAACGCGAACACCGATGCCGGATCCTGGATCCGCGCGTTCTCGCCGAGGCCCATCTTGAACAACGACTCGGCCATCGGCGTCACGTACTCGTGGCTGAAGCGCACGTCGGTGCGCACGAACAGCGCGTCGCCCGGCTCGACCGCGGCGATGCCGAGCTCGCCGGTCTTCGCGTCGGCGATCGCGTGCTTGGCGATGATCTTCTCGCACAGCGTCATCGGCCGCGCCGCGGTGTCGAGCGTCGGCGGCGACACCGCGCCCGCGAGCCGCGCCTTGTTGTAGGCGAACAATCCGCCGTGCTCGACGACCTTCGCACCGATCGGGTCGAGCCCCTGGGTGAACTCGGAGATCGGGATCTCCTCGCCGTTCTGGATGCGCTCGATCAGCCCGAAGTCGGTCGACGTCAGCAGGCCGATGTTCTGGCTGTTCTGGCCGTAGATCTTCTCGATGTTCTTCGCGATGACGAGCAGCACGCCGGCGCCGAGTTCGCTGAACGGCGCGGTCTCGCGGCTCGAGCCGCAGCCCTTCGACACCCCGCTGACGATGACGCCGAAGCCGCCGTTCTTGATCGCGTCCTTCTCGACGATGCCGCCGCGCAGGCCGACCAGGCAGTAGCGCGCGAGCGTCTCGTCGTAGTAGTAGCACACCCAGCCCGGCGTGAGTTCGTCGGTCGAGATGTTGTCGATCAGCTTGCGGTCGGGGTCGTAGGGAAGGTCGACGCCGTCGTAGAGTTGCGCCCGCAACTCGTCCGGGTCTTCGGTCAGGTAGAGGATCCGACCGCGGATCTTCACGGAGCTTCGCAGTTCACTCATGATCTGTTCTCAGTTGTCGGTGCGCTCGACGATGATCGCGATGCCCTGACCACCACCGATGCAGGCGCTCGCGCAGCCGATCGCCTTGCCGGTGTCCTCGAGTTCGCGCACGAGGGTCAGGACGAGCCGCGTGCCCGTCGCACCGAGCGGGTGGCCGAGCGCGATCGCGCCGCCGTTGACGTTGACCTTGTCGCGATCGAGTCCGAGCGCGCGCTCGACGCCGAGGTACTGGGCGGCGAACGCCTCGTTGATCTCGAACAGGTCGATGTCGGAGAGCTCGAGCCCGGCCCGCTCGCAGGCGCGGCGGATGGCCGGGACCGGGCCGATGCCCATGACCTCGGGGGGGACGCCCTCGTAGGCCCAGGAGCGGATCCGCACCTTCGGGTGCAGGCCATGGGCCTTCGCCCAATCGGCCGACGTGACGACGAGCGAAGCGGCGCCATCGACGATGCCCGAAGCGTTGCCCGCCGTGACGGTGCCGTCCTTGCCGAACGCAGGACGCAGGCTGGACAGTGCCTCCAGCGTCGTGTCCGGCTTGATGTGGTCGTCGGTCGCGACCTCGATCTCCTTGCGACCACGGCGCACCGTGATCGGGACGATTTCGGCCGCGAACTTGCCAGCCGCGACGGCTGCCGCGCCGAGCTGGTGGCTGCGCAGGGCGAACTCGTCCTGGTCCGGGCGTGACACGCCATGCTCGCCCGCGACGTTCTCGGCGGTCTGTCCCATCAGGAACTCGCAGTGCGGATCGTAGAGCGCCGCGAACAGCAGATCCTCGAGCTGCATGTTCTGACCGAAGCGCGTGCCGTTCCGCATCCCCCGCGCGACGTGGGGCGCCTGGCTCATGCTCTCCATGCCGCCGGCGACGCACGCCGACGCCTCCCCCATGCCGATCGCATGGCAGGCCGAGACGATCGACTGGATGCCGCTGCCGCACAGCCGGTTGACCGTCAACGCGGGAGTCTCGACCGGAATCCCCGCCTTCAGCCCGACGTGGCGCGCGCCGTAGATCGCGTCGTTGCTGGTCTGCAGCGCGTTGCCGATCACGACGTGGTCGATCTGTTCGGGAGGCACGGCCGTCCGCTCGAGCGCGGCGCGCGTCGCGATCGTCGCGAGATCGATCGCGCTGAGGTCCTGGAACAACCCGAATCCGGGAGTGCCGCTGTACTCCGCCATCGGGGTCCGAGCCCCGCCGAGGATCACGAATTCAGGCATCCGAGCAGCATGGGCCAGGGCATGCGCCTGCGCAAGCGAGCGCAAGGGCGTTCGGTCGGTTCCGACGACGGCTCAGAAGTAGAGTTCGAGCGGCACCGCGTTGCTGATGTGGTCGATGCCCGAAACGGGGTCGAACACGACGTACGCGTGGTGGAACTCGAGGCCGGCGAAGATCGCCGGCAGGCCACCCGGCAGAGAGAACGTCGCGGTCCCTCGACCGAGACCGTCGAGGACGCCGACCGAGTTGGCCAACGGATAGACGTTCGGGTTCGTGACCGACGCCAACAAGTACGCGTCGTAGTTGAGCGGCAACGGGTCGGGCAGACCGATGTCGATCCCCGGATCCGTTCCCGACAGCGTCCCGATCAGCATGTAGGTCTTGCCGGCGTGCGGCGTACCCGCGATCAGGTCGAACCCGACCGTGCCGCCCGTCTGCAGCGACATCCGGTCGTCGTCGGCCCACAGCCAGTGCTCGTAGTAGTGCGCGTGGAACACGTCCGCCGGCGACGCGATGTGATTCCAAACGAGCTGGCCGGACGACGTGATCTCGAAGATCCACCCCTGCGCGCCGCTGCAGATCAACGTGTTGCCGTTCGGCAGACGCTCGGCACTCGAGATGTTGATCGAGTTCAGCAGCTGATTCGCGAACGTCCACACCGGTGCCGAGGGTCCGTACGGCTGCCCCGCCGGCGGCTCGACGATGTTGCCGGACGCGTCGATCGGGAGTTGGATCTCGACGACCTGACTCCCCCCCGGCGGACGGTTGTTGAAGATGATGATGTTCCCCGCGCCCGGATAGCCCGGCGGGATCACGAGCGGGGCGTGCTGCTTGAAGAGCTTCCGGTCAGCGGGCGTTCCGCGGCCATAGGCTTCCGGATTGCCCCAGCGGTAGAGGATGTCGCCACCCTTGCCGCGCGCGCCGCCGGTGTGTCCCGCAGCCTCGGCGGTGGTCGTGCTGTGATCGATGATCCACAGCTCGTCCTGTTGCGGGGCGCTCAGCACGATCCAGTCGTGCGCCGGGTCGTAGTCGACCGAGTTGACGTGGTTGTAGTCGCCGAAGCTCGGCACGTTGTACGGGTAGTTGATGTTCAGCAACTGCGGGTTGTCGGCGATGACCCCGTAGTTCGCGCGGTTCGGATCGAAGTCCTGCACCACGTGGTCGAAGATGTCCCAGCGCCAGACGATCTCGCCGTCGTAGGGGCTCGTCTGCCGGACCTCGACGACGTGGTCGGGCCAGAACACCGGGATGGTCGTGATCGCCGGATCACGACCGTTCGCGATCATCACCGGTGCCGATCGCGCGCCCCACGCGATCATTAACACGTTGCCGTTCGGCAGTAGCTCGACGTCGTGGTGCGCGACGCGCGACGGGGTGTTGTAGCGGTAGTCCCACGCGACGGTCCCGTCGAGCCTCACCCGCTGCAGTCCGCCGCCGTCACCCGCTGGACCGAACGAACTCCCGACCTTCGTCGAACGCAGCAGCAGCCCGTCCGGTTGCAGGTACACCGTCGCACCGGGCAGGTACGCGCTCGGCCACGTCTGCACGATCGCGCCGTTCACGTCCATCAGGTAGGTGTCGGTACCGCCGAGCGCTCCCCACAGGCGGAACCCGGGTGCCGCGGATTGCGCGCCGATCGGAGCCGTGAGAGCGGTCACGATCGAGGAGAGGAGAGTGCAGCGAATCGCCGA
>JAGQQZ010000285.1 GCA_020425915.1 Planctomycetota bacterium
CGCAGGGCGGCCGAACGACGGCGAAGCGGTGACGGAGGGCGCCTCCTGTCGTTGCGAGCCCGAGTGAGGCCCACGCTCGCGCCCAGTTCGCTCGACGCAACCCGCCGAGCAACTCCCTCACTCCTCGCCGCGCATCTCCACCCGACCAACCGTCGGCTCGAACGTCACGTGCAAGATCGCATCCCCCTGGTGCACGACCGGGTTCAGCGTTCGTCCGATCACGAGACCATCCCGCGGCGCCTTGACCTTCACGGCCTTCTCGCCGAACGGATTCGTGATCCGCGCGATGACGTCACCCTTCGACACCTTCTTGCCGACCTGCACCGACGTCCGCATGAGCCCGCTGCGCGGCGCCCGGATCCATCGACTGGACCACGCGACGACACAGGGCCGCGGAGACGGCTTCCGATTCGCCGTCATCCCCAGGTGCGCGAGCACTCGGCGCACGCCGCGCACGCCGGCGGCGACGACGTCCTCGTCGAACCGCTGCGCCTCGCCGCCCTCGAACAGCAACATCCGAGTCCCCTGCGTTGTCGCCGCCTCACGCAGCGATCCGTCGCGCAGGCGCGCGTGCAACGCGACCGGCGCGCCGAACGCCAGTGCGAGTTCGCGCACGACCGGATCCGTCAGGTCGGCCCGCACCTGCGGCAGGTTCGTTCGATGGTTCGTGGCGGTGTGCAGGTCGATCCCGTATTCGCAGCGCGCGACGATCTCGCGCATGAACAAGTGCGCCAACCTCGCGGCCAGCGAACCACGAGACGAGCCCGGGAACGACCGGTTGAGGTCGCGCCCGTCGGGGAGATAGCGCGACTGCGCGAGGAACCCGTGCAGGTTGACGATCGGCGCGACCAGCACGACGCCGCGCAACACGTTCGGCTTGATCCGATCGAGCACCTGCCGCGCGATCTCGATGCCGTTGAGCTCGTCGCCGTGGATCGCCGCGCTGATCCAGAGGCTCGGCCCGGGACGCCGCCCGTTGACGACCCGCACCGGCAACGTCAAGCGCGTCCGCGTCGGCAGCCGCGCGACCTCGAACTCGACGTCCTCGATCGAGCCAGGCGCAACGGTCGTACCGGCGATGACGAAGTCAGGCGCCGATTCGATCCTTGGTCTTGCCCGGCTTCGCATTCCGTTCGATGTACTCGATGATCGCGCCGGCCACGTCGACCCCGGTCGCCTCCTCGATGCCCTCGAGTCCAGGCGAGGAGTTCACCTCCATGACCACCGGGCCATGGTTGGACTGCAGCATGTCGACGCCGGCGACGTTCAGTCCCATGCACTTCGCGGCCTGGATGGCCGTCGAACGCTCGACCGCCGTCATCTTGACCTTCTGTGCCGAACCGCCGCGGTGCAGGTTGCTGCGGAACTCGCCGGGCGCGGCGGAGCGCTTCATCGCAGCGATGACCTTGCCACCGACGACGAACGCGCGGATGTCCGACCCGCCGGCTTCCTTGATGAACTCCTGGATCAGGATGTTCGCGTCGAGTCCGCGGAAGGCCTCGATGACGGACTCGGCCGCCTTGTCGGTCTCACACAGCACGACGCCGATGCCCTGGGTCCCTTCGAGCAACTTGACGACGAGCGGGGCGCCGCCAACA
>JAGQQZ010000286.1 GCA_020425915.1 Planctomycetota bacterium
CGCCGCAGTCGTAGCGGCGCTCGAAACGCCAGTCCGAGAACTCCTCACGCGGGGCGTGAAGTTCGAGTGCGCGCTCGCCGACGCGAATCGCGGCGGTGCGCCACGACAGCGGTTGGTGCTCGTGCTCGGCGCCGACGACGGGGTAGAACGTGAAGCCGTCGTGGAACGACGCCTTGTAGCCCGGTGCGCCCGCCCAGATTCCGTAGAGCCCGTGCGGATCGTTGGGCGAATCGTGGATCGGGATCATCAGGCCCGCGAGGAGGTCTCGGGCCTGGGTCTCGGAGATGCGTTGAGCCGTGGCGGTCGTGGCGGTCGCCAGGGCGAGAGCCAGGACGGTGGGGAGGGCGTTCATGCGGACCCGGTGTCCGCGCGCGCCCAGTCTGGACAACAATCCCGGCGCGAATCTACGGCGGACTCAGTTGCGCATCTGCTTCAGCTTCGCGATCGCGCCGAGGACGTTCTTGCCCTTGGACTTGCGTTCGCCGGCGATCGAGTTCGCCAGGCCACCGTTGCCGCTGGCCGGCGACTCGTTGCCGGCTGCGTTCGGCGCCGGAGTCGCCGGAGTCGCGGGAGCCGCCGGAGTCGTCGAGGGCGCCGGGCGACTCGCGGACTGCGGCGAGGCTGGCAGCGAACGGATCGAGGACACGGCTGACGAGAGCGATTGGATCTCGGTACGGATCGTGTCGAGCGTTCCCTGCATCGCGTCGAGCGACGGGCGCCACTCCGCGTCGGAGTCGGGTTTGGTGACGATCTCCTCGCGCAGCTCCTCGACGAGCTCGGCCGACCGTTTCGATGCCGCGAGCAGTCGGTCGATCTCCTCCTTCGGGAACGGATCGGCGCGATCGACCGCGGCCATGAGCTTGCCGACGTCGTCGCCGAGTCGTGCGCCCGAGGACTTGACCTGCTCGACGACCCCGTCCAGCGAGCGCTCGATCTCGGTCAAGTGGTTGGCGGCCTGCTGCATGCGATTCGCGACGTCGAGCAGGGGCTTGCCATACATCTTCGTCGCGCGGGAGAGGTTGCTGATCTTCTCGTCCAGGCGGTTCAGCTGCGCCGGAACCTGGGCGAACTGTTCGTATCCGATCGTCCCGTCGAGTCGCGTGTGGACCGAGCTGACGAGTTCGTGGAGCGGTGCGATCTCACTCGCCACGAAATTGGCGGATTGGTCGTTCGCGCGAATGATCGAGCCGGTGACGACCAAGAGCACCCCCGTGACGAACAGCGTGCCTTGCGTGATTCCGCTCGTCATGAGCCAGGGCATGGCGTCGGCTTCGCCGGTCGCGGCGATCACGCCGAGGGTGATGCCTGCCAGCGCGATCACCGCACCGAGCATCCACCAGGCGCTGCCACGCACCTTGGCCGGGATCCAGTCGGCGTACTCCGGCTCGGAGTCGTCGTACGATTCGGGCTCGGGGCTGTCCTCGTACTCATTCGACTCGTCGAGGGCGTCGGAATCGGTCGCTGCCGACTCCTCCTCTTCACTGGCGAACAGGCTCGAATCCGAGAGTTGGTCTTCGTACGACTTGTTGCTCATGTCCGGCGGCGATGTCAAGGGCCCTTCGATCCTGTTTCGACCAACCTCGCGACTCACGTGAAGTCCGCGTTTGCATTCCTGGACACCCTCTAGGAAAACCCAGGTCCGACATTGCGGTCCTTCGCCCCGTTCGAACGGGGTCGTGAGCGTGCCCCCAGGCGCTCCGCCCGCGATGGACCATGCCGGGGGGCCCTTCCTTCGTCACCGAACACGCCATCCCGTGAGAGTCTCCGCGCTACGAGACGCTATCGCCGACTAGAGCCAACATGTCCCTGAAGCTCAAAGGCGTCGCTGCCGCCCCAGGTATCGCGATCGCGCCGCTCGTGCGGTTCCACTCGGACATGGACTTCGTCCCGACTCGTCCCGTCGGCGAGCATGAGATCCCGCGTGAGTCCGCACGGCTGACCGAGGCGATCACCGCAGCGTCGAAGTCGATCCTGTTCCTGCGCAAGGAACTCGAGACCAGCATCTCGGCGCAGGAGGTGAAGATCTACGACGCGCAGCTGGCGTTGTTGCACGACGAGACCTTCAAGTCCGACATGCTGTCGGTCATCGAGAAGGACCAGGTCAACGCCGAAGTCGCGCTGCAGCAGGTCGTGGACCGCTACGAGAAGGTCTTCGAGGACATGGAGGACGTCCTGATGCGGGAGCGCGCCGCGGACGTGCGCGACGTCGGGCGTCAGGTCATGGCGGCGCTGATGGCCAAGGAGCGCTCGGTCTACATCGCGGACGGGCAGGACTACATCTTCGCGGCCGAGGAGTTTCTGCCGAGCGACGCGGGCATCGTGGATCGTGAGCACCTGTGCGGGATCGTGACCGCGCGTGGCGGCAAGTACACGCACGGCGCGATCCTGGCGCGTTCGCTCGGGATCCCGGCGCTGGCGGCTGTCGAAGCCGTGTTGACGAAGATCGAGAGCGGCACGCCGGTCATCCTCGACGGCGAGAGCGGTCAGCTGATCGCGAACCCGGACGACGAGGACTACGACGTCTACCGTCGACGCAAGGCAGAGCAGGAGGAGACTGACCGTCGGGTCTTCGAGGTCCGCTTCCTGCCCTCGAAGACCGCTGACGGTGAGGAGGTGCGCCTGCTCGCGAACGTCGAGGGCACGCGCGATCTCGGCCAGATCGAGAACAACCTCGTGCACGGCATCGGTCTGTTCCGCACCGAGTTCGCGTTCATGGAGCGGCGTCAGTTCCCGACCGAGGACGAGCAGGCCTCGATGTACCAGCGGGCGATCGAATGGGCCGGCGACAAGGTCGTGACGTTCCGGACGCTCGACATCGGCGGCGACAAGCCGCTGCTCTACTTCCGTACGCCCGAGGAACGGAATCCTGTGCTCGGGTGGCGCGGCCTGCGCATCTCCCTCGACTGGCCCGATCTGTTCTACACGCAGATCCGTGCGATCCTACGCGCGAGCGCGGGCGGGCACGCCCGGATCCTGCTGCCGATGGTCACGAGCGTCAGCGAGCTACGGCGGTGTCGGGAAGTGCTCGACGAGATCCTCAGTGACATGAAGAGCTCGGGCGAGCCGCACGACACCGAGATCGAGCTCGGCGCCATGATCGAGGTCCCCGCGCTCGCGCACGTACTCGATCTCGTCCTCCCGATCGTCGACTTCCTCTCGGTCGGCACCAACGATCTGGTCCAGTACCTGCTCGCGGTCGACCGGGACAACCCGCGCGTCGCGGATCTCTATTCGCCGTACCACCCCGCAGTTCTTCGGCTTCTTCACCAGATCGCAGAACAGGCTGCGGCGTTCGGCAAACCAGTCTCGATCTGCGGCGAAATCGCCGGCGATCACTATTTCACGCCGTTGCTCCTCGGGCTAGGCTTCCGCGAGCTTTCGATGGCGCCCGTCTTCCTCCCGCGCGTAAAACTCATCGCGCGGACGATCTCCGCCGAGCGTTGTCGCGAGTTGGTCGCCGAGGCGTTGAGAATGAGTGAGGCGCGAGCCATCCGCATGCTGGCCAAGGAAGAAGCCAACAAGATCTGGTCCGAGTTCCTGCAAGGGGAGTAGCCCGAGTGGCGGCACTCAAGCGCGGGCGGTGGTCGACGCCGGAGCTGGTTCGGCTGCGTGCGTTGTTTCCGAAGACGCCGATCGAACGGATCGCGAGAGGGCTGAATCGTTCCGTCTCGAGCGTCCGGAGCCAGGCGCACCGGCTGTTCGAGCGACCCCCGGCGACCGGGGCGTGGTCCGCCGAGGACATCGCGACGCTTCGCCGCGGCTACGGTGCGGTCGCGTTCGAGGATCTCGGGGTGATGCTCGGCCGATCGGTGCCGGAAGTCCGAGCGCGGGCCGATCGGCTGCGCGCGGAGCGGCGGACCGGCGAGTGGTCCCAGGACGACGTGCAGTCGCTCAAGGAGCTCTACTCCGGGCGGCGTGACGAGGACCTCGAGGTGTGCCTGTCCCGCAGCCGCGACGACATCCGGACCATGGCCCAGACCCTCTGCCTCCGCAAGGACAAGGGGGCGAGGCCCAGCGGTCAGGGTCGGATGCGGATGCCGCGCTGGACCGACGACGAAGTCGAGAAGCTGCGGGAGCTGTATCCGGTCCGTCAGAACCTCGAAATCGCGCGTGAGATCGGCCGTTCCGTGACGAGCGTGGCGAACAAGGCCCATCAGCTCGGGCTCAAGAAGAGCGAGCAGATCCGCAAGCGTATCGGCGCTGCGAACGCCGCCTCCCGCAAGGGCTGAGACCCGACCCGACGTGTCGGGCGGCGAGGCGCCGCAAGATTCGCCCGACTCGTCTCAACTCCGACACCACGGGAGCCGAAGAGGACCCTGCGCCACTGGCGCATTCCTCAACGGACCGCACAAAGGTGGAACATGGAGATCGTTGGTAAGAAGAGCGAGGGTCTGTCGGTCACTGCGCTGCAGGATGACAAGACGTGCATCATCTCCTTCAACGACCGTAGTCTTAACTTCTACGTCACGGACTCTCTGAAGAACTCTCTCAAGGAGACCGTGAACACGAAGATCGACGAAGGATTCGAACACTTCGTCCTCGACCTTCAGAACGTCAAGATCATCGATTCCTGCGGAGTCGGCCTGATCATCGTTGCCAACAACGTCACGGCCTCGCGCAACGCGAAGCTGTACCTCTGCAACATCAAGCCGTTCATCATCAAGATCTTCGACATCATGCGGATCTCGAAGCACCTGGCGATCTTCGACACCGAAGAAGCCGCGCTCGAAGCCGTCCGCGGCGACTGAATCCGCCACGTCGTTAGGTCCGTTCCACTACCGATCGCCGGAGGCGGCGATCGGTCGGTCTCCGTCCGCACGACCCGATGTCGATGATCAGCAACCTCATGGATGGAGTCGTGTTCGTGGATGGCGACGGCAACGTCGCGCTCCTGAACACCGCCGCCGAGGCGCTGCTCGGCGTGAAGTCCTTCATGGTCGTCGGACGACCGTTGACCGAGCTCTCCGACCAGGGGGATCTGCTCGACGGAGTGTTGCACGACATCCAAGGCTTGTCGGACGAACGTCCTTCGATGAACCGAGTCATCGAAGTGCTGCACACGGAGCAGGATCTGCTCTACGTCCGCGCTCGGTGTGCGAGGATCACCGACTGCCAGGGCAAGTCGTCCGGCGTCTACTGCACGCTCCAGGACGTCACCGCGGACTACAAGACCGATCAGCTCAAGAACCAGTACCTGTCGATCGTCGCGCACGAGCTGCGAACCCCGCTGACCGGGATCAAGACGTTCTCCACGATGCTGGTCAAGCAGGCGCTCGGGCCGCTCTCAGAGCAGCAGATGCGCGTCATGGAGTCGATTCGCGAGCAATCGCTGCGGCTCGAGCATCAGATCGACAAGCTGATCAACCTCGGCCACCTCGAATCCGAGGATCGGTACGGCCAGGACCTCGAGCGCTTCGAGATCCATGAGCTCGTCACGACCTCGCTCGCGGCGTTCCCGGCCGTCGCGGCGGAACACGGTATCCAGTTCCACGTCGAGCTTTCGGAGCAGGACGGTCTGATCGAGGGCGACCGCGCGGATCTGCGGCGGGCGATCCAGGCGATCGTCGAGAACGCGATCAAGTTCACGCCGGAGGGTGGGAAGGTCGAAGTTCGCGTCACCGACGTCGATGCGGACCACGTTCGATTCTCGATTCGGGACACCGGATCCGGGATCGATCCGCGCTACCAGCGGCGGATCTTCGAGAAGTTCTTCCAGGTCGAGGATCCGTTGACCCGTCACCATGGGGGTGCTGGGCTCGGACTGTTCTTCGCCCGGGGCATCATCGAGGCCCACGGGAGCGAATTGACCGTGGAAAGTGAACTCGGCAAGGGGGCGCACTTCTGTTTCGTGCTCCCGATTGCCGATAGGACAACCAACGAGACACGAGCGGTCGATGCGACACCCGTCGAGACCGCCTAGCAGGAAAACCCCGGAACATGGAACGAACGGTCCTCATCGTTGAAGACGAGAAACTGATCATCGTCTCCACGCAGATGGTGCTCGAAGCAGCGGGATTCCGCGTCGAGTCCGCAGTGAACGGTGAAGACGGTATCGCGAAGGCCAAGGGAATCCGGCCCGCGCTGATCCTGCTCGACATCATGATGCCCGGCATCGACGGATGGGAGACGTTGACCCGTCTCAAGCGAGATCCGGAGACGTCGGACATCCCGGTGATCATCTTCACGGCGCGCGAACACGTGCGCGGTCACCAGAAGAGCACCGAGATGGGGGCCGCCGACTACTTCCGCAAGCCGTTCGAGCCGGACGAGCTGATCGAGCTCGTCGAGAAGCACTGCGGTCAAGAAGTCTGATCGCGGTTCCGGCGCAGGATCCGGTCGAGTAGCGCTGCAGCTTCGTCGCTCGAGAGCACGACGCGCAACGAATCCCGGACCTCGCCCTCGCTCGCGCCGAATCGCATGGCGCCACGCGCATGTGCGACGAGCTGCGGAATCTGGTCCAGCGATGCCAGCGCTCCGATCGCGCACAGCTCCCGCTGGAGTGGGGTCAGGGGTGATCGTGCGAGGATCCGGCCGTACGCCGACTCGAGGACGAAGTCGTGGAACTCGGGGTGGAACGAGGCCAGCATCGCGTGCACGTCCTCCGCGTTGTCGCCGTAGATCGTGTCGAACAGCGCGCGGCCACGCTCGGGCCGTTCGGCTTCCGGAACGCGAGCTTCGTCGCGGGATGCGTCGGCGGGCCAGACCTTCGACAGGCGTTCGAACGCCGAGACGACCCGAGGGAAGCCGAAGAACAGCGTCGCCTGCAGCAGCGTCTCCTCGAGCGGGGTACGTCCCGACGCCAACTCGCGCGCGCGATTCGCGGCGGTGTCGAAGCGGTCCCAGTCGGGCCCGGCCAACGAGGCCGTCATCTCGACGAGCACGCGGTCGATGGGGGCGAGGTCTCCCATGTTCGTCAATCTACTCAATCACCGACGGCGCAACCGAGCTCGAACCGCGTCGCGCGCGGTCTCGATGTCGTCCGGCGGTTCGGCACCGGTCGCGGCGTCGCAGCCCAGGGCGCGGACGATCGCGGTGGCCAGCTCGTGCTCGAGTTCGTCGCGAACGACGTCCGGATCGACGAACTCGGCGACGGACCCGCTCGTCGCCGGCCAGCTAGGCGGTCGCAGGAAGATCGACCCGTGGTGCAAGAATCGCGGTGACGACCCGCCGGTCCGACGTTGTGCCGAGCCGACGATCTTCCCGCGGGGTGTGGTCAGGTCGTGGCAGGTCGGCTTCGCGAAGCACCAGCGTTCGTCCGGGCGGCACGAGGCGGGGCCACGTCCGTGACGTCGTGTCGTGACGCCGAAGCGCGCGAGTGTCGTCCGGATCGCGTCGTGCACCAAGTCGTAGCTGGCGCCGAGATCGCGCGGCAGCAGCTCGGCCGGTCCGGTGAGCGCGAACGTGATCTCGTCGTCGTGCAGGATCGCGCCGCCGCCGGTCGCACGCCGCACGACGACGTGCTCACCGGGTTCGTCGGCGAAGTCCGCGTAGCGCTGGAAGTAGCCGAGGGAGAGGCCGGCGGGTGACCAGCCGTAGATCCTCAGCCGCGCGTCGGGAGCGAGGAGCGCGGCTTCGTCGAGCGCCATGTTCTCCACCGGGTCGAGGCGACCCGAGTGGACGACGAGGACCGAGGTCACTCCTCGGACTTCAGATGCTCTTCGTACGCCGCGGCCCCCATGAGGTTCGGCGATTCGCCCGTGAGCTTGACCTTGATCATCCAGCCTGCGTTCCACGGATCGGTCTTCAACGTGTCGAGATCGTCCGGGAGGTCTTGGTTGATCTCGACGATTTCGCCGCTGACCGGGGCGTAGAGGTCGCTGACGGCCTTGACGGACTCGATCTCTCCGAACGGCTCGTCGGCGCTGACCGTCGACCCGACCTCGGGGAGGTCGAGGAACACGAGGTCGGACAAGTGTTCGACGGCGTAGTCGGAGATTCCGACGAGCGCGAACTCACCTTCGGTCTTCGCCCATTCGTGGGACTTCATGTACTTGCGGTCGTCAGGACGCATGGGGTTCCTTTCTGAGGTAGCTCACTCGCGGCTCATTTCGCGCGCTTGTAGAACGGCAGTGCGGCGACGGTGGCGGGTTCGCGCTTGTCTCGGATCGCGAACTCGATCTCGTCACCGATGGCGACCGAGCCGCGCTTGACGTACGCGGTCGCGATGTTCGTCGAGAGGGTCGGGGACATCCCGCCCGAGCAGACGATGCCCAGCTCGTCGTCGCCCTGCCAGAGCGTGTAACCCTGGCGCGGCACGCGCTTGCTGTCGGTCTTCAGGCCGACGAGTTCTCGCTCCGGTCCGCCGTTCGCGCGGATCCGCTCGAGCGCCTCGCGACCGGTGAAGTCGTGCGTGAACTTGACGGCCCAGTCGAGTCCTGCGTCGAGCGGCGTCGTCGTCTCGTCGATCTCGTGGCCGTAGAGCGCCATGCCGGCTTCGAGTCGCAGGATGTCGCGCGAGCCGAGACCGCACGCGGTCAGGCCCTGCGAGGCGCCGACCTCGAGGAGCGTGTTCCACAGGTCCGGCGTGGCCGCCTGCGGCAGGTAGACCTCGAAGCCGTCCTCGCCGGTGTACCCCGTTCGGGAGATGGCAGCGCGCACGCCGCACACTTCGCCGCGATCCCAGCCGTAGTACTTCATCCCGTCGACGTCGACGTCCGTGATCTGCTTCATCACTTCGACCGAGTTCGGGCCCTGCAGCGCGACCATGCCGAGCTCGGGGGTCAGATCGGTGACGTTCACGTCGCCGAACTGGGATGCGGTGCGCTGCATGATCTCGAGGTCGCGCTCGGTGTTCGAGGCGTTGACGACGACGAAGAAGCCGCTGTCGTCGGGCTCGCGATAGACCAAGATGTCGTCCTGCGTGCGCCCGTCCTCGTCCAGGATCAGCGCGTAGCGGATCCTGCCGGGTTGGATCTTCGCGGCGTCGTTGGTCTGCACCGCCTGCAGGAACGCCTCGGCGTCGGAACCGGTGACCGCCACGCGGCCCATGTGGCCGAGGTCGAACATCCCCACCTCGTGACGCACGGTCTTCGCCTCGTCGAGGATGGGGCGGTACTGGACCGGCATCGCCCAGCCGCCGAACGGAACGAGACGCGCACCCAGCGCTTCGTGGGCGGACTTCAGGACGGTTTCTTTCATCGGGAGGGACGAGGTCGGGGAGGGCGAGGAGTCTACCCGGTCGATTCACCTCGCTGCCAGCGCGGCGACGCGCGCGGCGCGGATTGGCGTCACGAGCCGAGTCGGCGCGCGAGATCGTCGAGGTCGACGGCGGCGATCTCGTGGCGCATCAGCGGCGCGAGGTTGCGGAATCGCGCGCGCTCCTCGGCCGAGACGAAATCGTCGGCAGGGAGTGGCGGTGCAGCGAATTCAGGTAGCGAGCGGCTCGCCTCGCTCGGCGGCGTCGTGCCGACTTGGCTGACTCGGTACATGCGCCACGAGGCGCGTTCGCCGGCTTCCTCGAACACCGCGCCCGACGAACGCGACTCGAGCAACTCGAACGGGTGTTTGAGCCTTGCGAAGCGCTCCGGAGAGGTTCGCCGAGCGTGTTCGCATTCGCGTCGCCAGCCCGCGTAGTCGCCGAGGCTGTAGGCCAACCGGCCGAGGTAGACGTAGGCGGAGAAGTCGTCGCCGCGCAGTTCGAGCACGCGCTGGAAGTGCCGGCGGGCCCGCTCGTAGCGGCCGCCATGGAACCAGCCGATCCCCGCGACGCGGTGGCACGCCGCGGCGATCGCCCGCAGGCAGCTTCGGATGGTCGACATCGGACGGGAACGCTCGGAGACAGGGGGCAGAGACGACCGGCAGGGTACGGCCTCACCCGCCCTGGGCGCAAGGCTCTCAGGATCCCTGGCGGTACCTGCCGATATCAGAGGACTGGAGAGGCACTCGGCCGTTTCGGCCCGTGACCCCGACGGGATCGGCGACACGCCCACGACTAGGTAAAAATTCCATGGCTCTGAAAGGCGACCTCGCCAGCGTAGACCTCGCGCAGGTGTTCCAGATGCTGTCCCTGAACCAGAAGGTGGGGATCCTCAGCATCGACGCCGAGCGTGTGTCCCGGGCGCTGAGCTTCGACTCGCGCGGCGTGACGATCTTCTTCGACGAGCAGGCGATGGCGGAGCGGGTCGTGCAGCAGGCGTTCCGTCATGCGCATGTCGACGAGGGTGCGCTGCAGGATTGCCGGGCTCATTCGGCGCGGACCGGGGCCTCGGTGCTCGAGTCGCTCGTGGCGGGCGGCTACGTCGATCACGATTTCATCGCGCAGACGACGCGGATCGAACTCGAAGAGGACATCTACGACATCTTCTTCTGGCGTCGTGCCGGCTTCGAGTTCCACGAGGGCGCGCAATCGCTGCCGGGCCGCACCGAGGTCATCGACGAGCGCAGCTATTTCTCCGTCGACTCCGTCATCATGGAGGCGGCTCGTCGGATCGACGAGTGGGCGTTCATCCAGCAGCGCGTCCGTTCGGACGAGGACGTGTTCCGTGCCCGTGACGTCGATCCGTCACAGCTCCGCGACATCGAGGGGATGATCTTCGGGTACTCCGACGGAATGCGGAACGTGGCCCGGATCATCGACATGACCGGGATGCCGCGGTTCCAGGTCTTCAAGACCTTGGCGGTGCTGCACGAGGGTGGCTACATCGAGAACGTCCCCGAAGGCGAACTCTGGGACTACGCCCGGCAGTGCGTGGATCTTGAGCGGGCTGCGGATGCGATCGACCTCTACGAACTCGCGATCCGCAGCGGAGTCGAGTGCTCGGCGATCCACGCCGAGGTCGCCGAGATGTACGAGTCGGTCGAGGAGTTCGCCCGCGCGGCGACCCACCTCAAGATCGTCGCGGATTCGCACGTCGAAGCCGGCGAGGTGGATCTGGCTGCGAGTCATCTCCGCCATGTGGTCGAGATGCTCCCGACCGACCTCGATGCGCGCGACCGACTGGTCGAGCTCACCGTCGGCGCAGGCATCGCCGAGCGCGACGGCTTCGATCCGGTCGCCCACGGCAAGGAACTCGTCGACCTCTATCTGGAGATCGGCGACATCGAGCGCGTCCGCAGCATCCTCGAGCAACTGCTGCGTCTCAACCCCGAGGACCTGGAACTCAAGAAGCGCCTGATCAACGTGCACTCGAAGGCCGGCGATACGCGTCGGGTCGTCGAGTTGTACGAGTCGATCGCCGAGGACCTGATCCAGCACCGGGACCCGATCGAGGCGATCAAGTACCTGCAGAAGATCGTCATGATCGACCGCTCGCGCCGAGACATCTCGGAGCGGATCAAGCGGCTCTACGAAGCCGACGAGCGACGTCGAAGTCGTCGTCGCAGCCTCGTCATGCTCGGCGCGTTGATGATGCTGCTGTCGGTCGTCGCCGGAGGCTGGTACCTGTACGAGCAGGAGGCGCGCAAGCAGATGGGCGTCGTCGGCGACACGGTGGCGCAGCTCGCGGGGGAGAAGCGGTTCGCGGAGGCGATCGCCGAACTCGAAGCGTTCGTCGCCAAGTATCCGCTGACGATGGTCTCCCGCGAGGCGACCGCGGAGCGAGCGCGGATCGAGAGTCTGAAGGGCGCGGAGGAGGAACTCCAACGAGTGCGGGAGCGACAGCTCGAACTCGCGCGCGAGGAGAAGCGGAAGCTGTGCCTCGAAGCGTGGCAGCAGTACCAGCAGTTCGCCGCCGCTGGTCGACTGGATGACGCGCTCGCCAAGGTGCTCGAGGTGCAGGGGATCGTCGACGAGCTCGGCACTCCGAAGGACATCGAATGGGCCCGCAGCGTCAACGTCGAGAAGAACCGGTTCGATCTCGAACGGTTCATCAGCGACGCGGCGCGGCTCGATCGCGAGGCCTGGCAGCACTTCGAGGCCGGCGACTGGCGCGAGGCTCGCAAGCTGTGGTTGAGGCTCGTGACCGATTTCGAGGCCTCGAAGACCGCGCAGGCGGTTCGTGTCCCCGTGCTGCTCTCGAGCCGTCCCAGGGGTGCGACCGTGTGGTTCGGTGGCAAGCCGCTGACCGCCGAGGGGCATGACGGCGAGATCGTCACGCCGGCGGTCGTCATGTGTCGCCCGGGGCTCACCGAGCGATTCGAGCTTCGGGCCGCCGGTTTCGCGAGCACGACGCTCGAGGTCGACTGCCTCGCGAACGAGCTCGTCGAGCCGACGCTGAAGGTCGTGCCGAGGACCAAGTTCGAGTTCTCCTCGCCAGCACGCTCACCGGTCGCGATCGGTCGAGATCTGATCGGTGTCGGATTGCGCAACGGCCGCTTCGCCGTGGCGGCGATCGACAGCGGCGAGATCTCGTTCGATCGGAAGCTCGAGGGCCTCGACGAAGTGCGTGACGAGGCGATCTTCTCGGTCGATCGAGTGTTCTACTGCACGAGTGAGGGCTACCTCGTGTCGCGTCGCGTGGCGTCCGGACAGCTCCTGTGGCGGGAGAAGTTCGAGATCCAGCCCGCACATTCCCCGGAGTTGCACTCCGGTCGCCTGCTGATCGCCGACCAGCACGGCTCGCTCCACGTGTTCGACCCCCTCACCGGACGGAACGTCTGGTCCCTCGCGCTGGGCGGCAATCCGTCGGGAGCGCCCACCGTCGTGGGCGGCAAGGCGTACTACGGCCTCCGCGAAGGTCGGATCGTCGTCGTGGACCTCGCCACTCGGCAGATCACCGCGAAGAGCGACGACCTCGACGAAGGGATCTCGACGCGAATTCACCTGCACGAGAGCGGGTTGCTCTACGGGACCACGGCGGGCGAGTTGGTGTGCCGACGCACGCTGCGCGGCGAACCGACGTGGCGCCGCTCGTTCGGCAGCGCGATCCACGACCGTGACCTGATCGTCCGCGGTGGCGAACTCGTCGTCCGTTCCGGCTCGCGCAAGATCGAGAAGCTGCGGGTCTCCGACGGCGAGGTGTTGGCGGAGCTCGAACTCAAGTCCGAGCTCGTCTACGACCCGGTCGCGAGCACCAGTCGGCTGTACGTCGTGCGTCGGATCGAGCTGCCGCGTCGCAAGCCCTACGACATCGTCCAGGCGTTCAGCTGGAGTGATCTCGAATTGGAATGGGAGTTCGAGGACGGCGGCCGCTTCTCCGCGGCCCCGACCGCGGACGCGCATTCGTTGTTCCTTCCCGACTCAGAGGGCGTCGTGCTCCGCTTCAGGTGATCGCATGAAA
>JAGQQZ010000287.1 GCA_020425915.1 Planctomycetota bacterium
GTAGGCGATCGGCCGGCGCGAAGGTGACGGGGCAAACGGGGGGAGCCTCCGCGTCTTGCCTTTGATCCGAGCGCTCGCGAGCCAAGTACGGATCACGCAGTTCGATCCCGACCGCCATCGAACTTCGGGTGGCGCGACCTGGACCGCTCAGCGACCGGATCCCGGCGCGTTCCTGCGGCCCTGCGCGATCGGCCGCTGGAGCATCGAGCGCAACGCCTCGCTCGGTTCCGGTAGCGACCCGGTGACGGCTCGGCCGACGTGGGCCATCCGATCCTGGCCCCAGAACAGTTCGCCCGCGGCATCGAACGTCGGCACGCCGTAGACGCCACGCGCGATGGCTTGCTCCGTGTTGGTGCGAAGGCACTGCTTGATCGCCGGGTCCTGGATCGCCGCCGCGAGGTTCTCGACCGGGTGTCCTGCGCGCTCGAGCGCGCTCGCGATTTCGATGCGATCTGTCAGGTCGCGTCCGAGTTCCCACGCCGCGGCGAACAGAGCGCGGCACACGTCGAACATCGGCGGCCGATCCTGGAACAGGCACGCGGCGCGCAGCGCGTCGAGGCTGCGGAACGGGTGCGCCGGCGGGCCCACGAACGTGAGCCCGCGGTCGCGCGCTTGGATCTCGACATCGCGCATCGCGCCGTCGCGCTTCGAGCGAACCTCACCCGGACCGACGAGTCCGGTCGCGTCGAGGATCGCGCCGAACACGATCGGGCGGAGTCGCCAGATGATCTGGTGCTCGGCGGCGAACTCGTGGGCGCGATCGAACGCGAGCCAGGAATACGGTGAGAGGAAGTCGAACCAGAACGTGACTTCGCGCATCGCGTGATCGTCGAGGGTGTCGGCGCGAAAAGAAAGGAGGCCGCGCAGTGCACGGCCTCCTGATGGGAATCGAGCGTCGTTCTCAGTTGCTCAGGATTCGCGCTTCGCTTTCTCGTTCTCCTCGGGCGGCTGCTTCACCTTGGCGACGACGCGCTTCTCGAAGGACTGCACCTTGAACTTCTTGTTCTGCTCGATGAGTTCCTTCGCGCTCTTCTCGGTGACGACGTCGGCCTTGTTCGAGTGGATCTCGACCGTGCCGGAGTCGCCGTACGGGTAGGCGGCGATGACGCCGTCGCGCTTCTCGAACATCTCACGGATGTTCGTCGCGGTGCTCTGTCAACCGAGGCCCTTGACCTTGATCGTGTAGACCTCGGTCGCCTTCGGCAGCTCGGCCTTCTCGATCTTGGCGACCGAGAGGCTGCGTCCCATCGCCTCGTTGACCTCGATGACGATCGGGCCCTCGTCGCCTTCCATCCAGAACACGGCGCGCGCGGTCGTGTCGACGACCACTTTCTTCACGCCTTCGAGCTTGGCGAGAGCCTCACGGGCTCCCTTGGCCTGGTCGGCCGCGCCTCAACCGCCGATGCCGCGGATCTTGGTGGTCCAGACCGTCTCGGTCTCGGGTTTCGCCGTGGGCTTCGAGTCCTGCGCGCCGAGTGTCAGCGCGAGGGACGCGAGGGCGGCCGTGGCAAGTGTGGTGGATCTGATCATTCGTCTCCTCGATGCGAGCTACGGGGTTATCGGTCGTTCGGTCCGACCGGATGCGCTCCACGACCCAGAGTGGTCGAATGTTCCCGAGATCTGTCGTTCGTGGTGACGGATCTGCGGTTCGGCGAACATCGGGGCCCATGAGGGTGATCCATCGACGAGGACGACCCCCTGATTCCGGTGCGATGGCTATGATCGAGGAATCCGTCTCCCAGGGCCGACATGAACCTCGCACACACCTCGCTCTCGGTTTGCTCGTTGTCCGTCGCGTTGCTCGGGCAGAGCGTGGTCGAGGGTCATTTCCTCAAGGCTTCGAACACCGGGGGGGACGACCGGTTCGGATGGGCGGTCGCGCAATCGGGCGACACGATCGTCGTGGGAGCGTTCCTCGAGGACAGCGATGCGACGGGGATCGATGGCGTGGACAACGACCTCGCCGAGGAATCCGGGGCTGCGTACGTGTTCGTACGCTCCGGGTCGACTTGGGTGCAGCAGGCGTACCTGAAGGCGTCCAACACGAACGTCGGAGATCGGTTCGGTCACTCGGTCGCGATCTCCGGCGACACGATCGTCGTCGGTGCGCGCGAAGAGGACAGCGGGGCGACGTCGGTCGACGGCAACCAGACGAGCAACGGTCAGCCGGATGCAGGGGCCGCGTACGTGTTCGTGAGAACCGGCTCGACCTGGACGCAGCAGGCCTACCTGAAGGCCTCGAAC
>JAGQQZ010000021.1 GCA_020425915.1 Planctomycetota bacterium
CGAAGTCGATCGACCTGCGCCTGGAACGAGCTCGCCGCCTCGGCGAACTAGGCGCCGCTTTGTTCCATCGGTTGTGCCTCGAGGGCGACGCGCTGAAGACGCGCGAGATGGAGACGCAGCTCTCGATCGCGGCGACGATCCAGTCGCGCCTGATCCCGACGCAGCCGCCACAGTCGGAAACGCTGACGTTCTCGTGGCAGTCGAACCCCGCGGACTACGTCGGCGGCGACTACCTCGACCTGCTCGACGATTCGAACGGAACGGTGCACGCGATCATCGCCGACGTCTCCGGGCACGGGATCAACTCCGCGCTGCTGATGGCCTCGTGTCGGGCCGCGTATCGCGCGGATTGCCGCCGCGTCGAGCCCGGCAAGCTCATGGAGATCCTCAACAACGAGGTCCACAACGAGGTCGGCGACACCGGGATGTTCATCACGGCGGCGTCGCTGAAGCTCGCCGACGACGGAACCTGCACCTACGCGAGTGCGGGTCACAACCCGTTGTTCCTGTTCCGTGCGGCGACGAAGACCGTCGAGCAACTCGACTCGACCGGCCCATCGCTGGGCTTCTTCCCGGGGATGGAGTTCGGCACCGAGAGCATCCTGCTGGAACCCGGCGACTGTCTGCTGCTCTACACCGACGGCATCGTCGAAGCGACGAACGCGCAGGGCGAGATGTTCGGCGAAGTTCGCCTGGCCGACGCGCTGATCGAGCACGCCGACAAGAACGCGGATTCGATCCTGTGGGAGATCCACGTCGCCATGCACAAGTTCCTCGACACCGCGAAGTGCGACGACGACGTCAGTAGCGCGGTGATCAAGCGCGCCGCGTGCGCGTGATCAGGCCCGGCAGCGGAACGGCTTCAGCAGATCGGTGACGCGGCCCAGGCCGCGCCCGGTCCGCGAACCGTGCCAGCAGAAGTTCTTGCCGTCGACGAGCAGCACGGGCACGCCCCGCCCGAACGCCTCCGACTCGACGACGCTGCGTCGATGGGCTCGCGTGAACGCGAACGGCTCGGACGGCAGCAGCACGAGGTCGGGGGCCAGCAACGCGAAGTGATCCTCGGTCACGACCGGATAGCGGGACTCGCGACTCGCGCAGACGTTGATCGCGCCGGCGCGCTCGAGCACGTCGTGCACGTAGGTGTCGCGGTTGATGCTGATCCACGGCTGTCGCCAGATCGGATAGAACACCCGCACGCCCTCGAGTCCGACCGACTCGACTTCGGATCGGAGCATCTGCGCCTTGATCTCGAGTTGCATGGCCTCGGACTCCTCGTCGAGACCGAGGCGCTTGCCGAGCGTCTCGAGCACTTCGACGACTTCGGACACACCGCGTGGCGTGAACCGCAGCGCCGGGAAGCGTTGGCTGATCCACTCGAAGTCCTCGTCGCGATTCTCCTCGCCATTGAGCAGGACGAGGTCCGGCTCGAGGCTCGCGATCTTCTCGAGATCAGGATTCTTGGTGCCGCCGACGCGCGGCACGAACAGCAGCGGTTCTTCCGGCAGTGAGCAGTAACGCGAAACGCCGACGAGCCGGCACCCCACGCCGAACTCGCAGATCGTCTCGGTGAGACTGGGGACGAGGGAGACGATGCGCTGAGGAGGGGTCGCGGGCATGGGAGGGCGTTGGCAAGGGCGTCGAGGGATCGCATGCGGCGAGGGCACCGCACTGAGTGAGGATACCTCGAAGGAATCGCAATTGTCGGGAGTCGTCCGAAGACACCGCTGCGACTGGGGTTTGCCAACCATGGGAATCGACGATCCGCGCCCACCGACGCCGATTCGTCTCCCGATGCGTCACCGTTCGCGGCCCGGACCGGACCGCGTCACGAGTGCTTCTGCCGACTGCGGAGTGCGCGGAATCGGACCGCATCCACCTCGCGGATCCGCCCCGACCGGTCGACCCAGATCTCGTCGGCCGAGGTCATCTCACCGGCTTCCCAGATCATGCGGAGGTAGTGACGTCGATGCCCGTCGCCGTCGTCGGCGCGACAGATCCGCGGCACGATCGCCGGGTTCAGGTACAGGCAGCCGTCGCGCTTCGCGAAGCGCGCGCGCTTGCCGCCGATCTGCGGGTGGAGCCGGTGGTGCATGTGCCCGGCGACGACCGCGCGCACGCGCTTGCCCCCGTCGGCGATCGACCGCAGCGCGTCGGCCAGGTCCCGATCGCCCCAGTCGCCACCGGGCCGCTTGCCGAAGTCCTTGCCGTAGATCGACGACGGCGAGCTGCCCAGGCCGTACGGCCCGTTGTGCGCGAGCACGAGCAGGTCGTCGTGATCCGCGCCGGCAGCAGCGGCGGCGATGCGTGCCGCGGACTCCTCGCTCGTGCGCACACCGAAGAACTCGCCGTACACCTCCGGGCTCCGCAGATCGAGACCACCCCAGGTGAACGGCCGGGCCCCGACGATCGAGATCCCGGCGGCGGGCAGCTCGCGAACGCCGTACGCGAGGTGGTCGTCTCCGACCAACTCGAGGATCCGCCGCAACTTGTCGGTCGGCTGCTTGTTCGAGAAGCTCTGCCAGGCGTCGTGGTTGCCGAGGATCACGGCCTTCTCGACGTTCAGATCGACGATTCGCTCGACGATCGCGACGTCCTCGTCGCCGAGGTCGCCGACGAACAGGACGATGTCCTGGGAGCCGTTCTCGAGAAAGTCGACGTCCTCCTCGCACCAACAGCCATGCAAATCCCCGACGACGAGGATCTCCGCCCGAGATCGCATGGCCGGAGTGTAGCGCAGACCGCGCACGGCGCTGGCTCAATCGTGAGAAAGCAGACCGTGACGCTTGAGCTTCTCGCGATACGTCGTCCGCGGCACCCCGAACAGTTCGGCGCCCTTGGTCAGGTTCCCGCCGGCCCGATCGAAGGTCTCTTGCAGCGCGAGCGCCTCCTGTTGGTCGAGCCGCTCCTTCCAGGTCGAAGGACTCGCGGCCGAGTCCCGCTCGTCCCGGACCGGCTCGGACGACGCCGCGCGAATTTCGTCCAAGTGCTCGAGTCGGATCGGGCCGCCGCGTGCGCGCAACGCCGCGCCTCGGATCACGTGCCGCAATTCGCGGATGTTGCCACGCCACGTCCGGGTCTCGAGCGCGCGCAGAGCGTCGGCTGCGATCTCCTGGGGCGCGTCCAGTCCCAGCTCGCCGGCCGACTCCGCGAGGAAGCGTGCGCTGAGGTCGAAGACGTCCTCGGATCGCTCGCGCAGCGTCGGCAATCGGATCTCGAGCTCGTTGATCCGGAAGTAGAGGTCCTCCCGGAAGGTCCGCTCGTCGATCATCCGCTCGAGGTCCTGGTGGGTCGCCGCGATCACACGGACGTCGACCTTGATCTGCCGACTGGACCCCAGCGGAGTCACGACCCGGTCCTGTAGCACGCGGAGGATCTTGGACTGGAGATCGATCGGCATGTCACCGATCTCGTCGAGGAACAGCGTTCCGCCGTGAGCCTCCTCGAAGTGCCCGGCGCGGGACTGCGTCGCGCCGGTGAACGCGCCCTTCTCGTGGCCGAACAACATCGATTCCATCAGCTGCTCGGGGATCGCGGCACAGTTGACCGGCACGAACTTGCCAGCGCTACGGCGTGATAGGTCGTGCAGCGCGTGCGCGAGCACCTCCTTCCCCACGCCGGTCTCACCGCGCAGCAGGACCGTGTAGTCGGTCGGCGCATAGAGCTTCACGCGCTCGATCATGCGCGAGCATGCCGGACTCCGAGAACGCAACGCCGGATGCTCGTCGGAGGCGGGTTGGTCGGGGTTCACGCGCACGAGTTCGGACATCAGGTCACGATTGCCGAGCGCCGACGCGAGCAATCGACCGATGAACGCGACCCGCTGCAGATCCTCGACGCTCAGGACACGGCCCTCGCGCACGCAGTCGGCGTAGAGCACACCGACGCGACGGCCGAGGGCCTGGATCGGTAGCACGATGCCCGAACTGATCCCCTCACGACGCACCGAGGCGAACTGGGATGCGACCGGGTCGGCGCTCGCGACCGGGACGTGCACGGCCTGTCCACCTTCCCGCACACGGTCGATCAACGAGCGGCTCAGGCCGAACGACGCGCGATCGCCGTCGTGGGAATAGAACCAATCGGTCGATCGGTTCGAGTCGGCACCGACGATCTCACGGTCCAGGGACAGCATCGCCCGATCCGCTCCGGTCGACTCGACGATCCCCGACAACGCGGTGTCGATCATGCTCTCGGGGTCGTGCAGACCTTCGAGGTGATCGGCGACCTCCATGAACGTCTGGTACCACGAACCGATCGCGGTTCCCGGCGCGCTGACGGTCTCGAGGTCCAGCACTTCCGCGACCGCGGACTCGCGGTCGGTCGGCACGTAGCGGATCTTGAGCATGACCGGACCGACATTGACGACATCACCGTCGAGCAGCGCGTCGAATCGGTCCCGCACATCACCGGTCGCACAACGAACCGGGAACTGCAACCCGGGCTCGACCCGCGCCAGGATGCGACCGCCGGGCTCGGTCCGCACCTCGAGCACGCGGCTCGCGCAGTCGGGGATCCCGACCCGAACGTCCGAATTCGGGTCGCACCCGATCCAGAACGCGCTGGCGTCGACGGTCTCGGTCCGGAATCCGTCGCGATCGGTGATCTCGAGCAAGACGGCCATGGCGTCCGATTCTCGCCACCCCACCGCGATCCGACCAGGGGGGCACCGTCGGATTTCCGCCACCCCTCACCGAGACGCCCGAAGCCGTTAGAATGCCAGGGGTTCCGGTCCTCGACGCGGAACGACAGGCCACCGACGCGCATGGACTCCGACCTCGACCGCAACCCACCATCCGCCGCACCGACACGACGGAGACTGATCGGCTGCTCACGGGATCGGACCCTGTTCGCCGTGGTCGACGACGGCGGCCGACCGATCGAACTCGTCAAGCGCTTCGAATCCGGCTCGCCGACCGACGCCGAGCACGAACTCGCCGCCTCCGACCTGGCCCGAGGACCCGGAGTGCCCCGATGTCGGGGCGTGAGCACCGACCCGGCGACCGGTCGTCCGACGTTGACCTTCGATTGGACGCGTGGCGTGGACCTGGCCGAACTCGTCCGACGCGAAGGCCCGTTGTCGGTGCCGCGCGCGGTCGCGATCGCGCGCGGGCTGGCCGACGTCCTGCGCCGCCTGCACGAATCGCTCGGCCCGAACGCCCCCCTCGGACTGGTCCATCGCGACGTCAAGCCATCCAACGTGCTGGTTCACGAAGGGGACGAGCGCGTCGAGGTGAGCGTGATCGATCTCGAGCACCTCGTGCCCGCCTCGCACGACCACGTCGGAGCGACGTTCACCGGTGGCACCATCGGCTTCGCGCCGCCCGAGGCCCATCGAGGCGCGCCACCGAACGGGGCGTTCGACGTGTACGGCTTCGGTTGCTGCGTGCGGTTCCTGCTGACCGGCGAGCTCCCGCGTGGCGCGCGTGTTCCGACGTTCCGCGGTCGATCCATGTCCTGGACTCCCGACTCCGTCCGCGATCTCGTCGCGGATTCGATGAGTCCGGTCGCCGACCAGCGACCGACCTGGGCGGCGATCCTCGATCGTCTCGACGCCATCGAGACGTCGTGGCGGGGATCTCGCGCACTCGATTCGGCGCGCCGCGCGATGTCCGCGGCCGACTTCGTCCGCGCGGAGTCGTCGCTCGACACGGCTGCGGCGACGCTGAGCACGGACCGCTTGGCCCGTCTGCGCGCCGACCTCGAGCGACGGCGTCACACGTGGTCGCGCTTGGACACGCTGCCGTTCGCAGCGAGTCCCGACCTCGACTCGCTCGCGCGCGCCGTCCGCACGGTGGCGTTGGGGTTGTCGCGCTTCCCCGGCAACGCGATCTGGCGCGAGCGCCGTATCGAAGTCCTCGAACTGCTGGCGGCGAGTCTCCCGACCGTTCCCGCAGAGGCCAAGCGCAACGAGCGCCAGGGCCATTTCGTCCACGCGCGTCGGATCCTGGAGGCCGCCCGCCGAGCCATCCATGCGGCCACTCGGCTCGGCAACCTCCCGCTCGATGGCTTCGATCCCGACCAGGTACCGCCGATCCTGCGCAGCCCCCTCCACGTGTTGGCGCTGGCCGAACAGAGCGCAGAATCCGCCGAGTCTCGCCATTCCGACCTGATCCGGCGAGTCGAAGCGGCGGAGACGGCTCTCGACCCGCACTCCGCCGAGTCGGCGATCGATGCCGCGGTCGCCGCCTACGGCGGCGCGAGCGAAGTCACCGCGGGCCTCAAGGAACGGCTCCACGAGTTCGAGTTCGTCATCGGGCGGATCGCCGGCGGACGAACCGCACTCGCCGAGGTCGACGCGACGATGCCCGAAGGCGGACTCGACCTCTCGCCGACGTTCGCATTCCTCGAGCGCTGCGCGGCGTGGGCCGGAGAGGCTTCGTCTCGAACGAGCTGCCGCGAACTCGTGCGCGAGTTCGACGCTCTACGGCGAGACCGACCGCACCTCCGCGAAGCGACCGAGCTCGCCGTCGTGCCGTTGCATTCCGCGCTCGCATCGCTCACGGACGACGCCTGGGAGCAGGTCGAGTCGGCCCAATCGGATCTCGAGTCCGTGCCGATCCCGATCCGTCCGCTGCAGGCAACACTCAACCAACTCGACCGGTTGGAGTTGCTCGGCGCACTCGTCGACCGACCCGACCGGACCCGCGGCCAGCTCATCGACGCGATCGAATCCGTCCGACTCGGAGTCGAACGCGCGCGCGCGACCCGCGACCGACTCGCGCGTGGCGCCCGGCAGGCGATGGACCAGGGCCACCTGACGACCGCGTTGTACGAACTCGAGCGTGTCGCTTCGAACTTCGAGGACGAGACGTCCCAGGCACATCGCGCGCCGATCCGCGACCACTACGCCCGCGCCAAGGAACTGAAGCAGCGCGTCGAGGTGGCGCTGCGCCAGAACCACGACCTCGCGACGCGCTTCCAACGAGCCGTCTAACAGGACGA
>JAGQQZ010000288.1 GCA_020425915.1 Planctomycetota bacterium
CCGCGCGCGGCCGCCTGCTGACCCTCGTGCGCGAGCGCGCCTACAAGAGCGGCGTCGACATCGTGCTCGCGTCCGGCAAGCGCTCCGACTTCTACATCAACGGGAAGTTCATCTCGCTGCACCCCGAAGGGCTCTACCTGATGTCGATGCTCATGCTCGAGCAGCTCCGCGAACTCCCCGGGGTGACCGCGGTCGGCGGGCTGACGCTCGGCGCCGACCCGATCGCCGCCGGCATCTGTGCGCTGTCGCACCGGACCGGCCAGTCGATCGACGCGTTCCTGGTGCGGAAGGAGCCGAAGGGGCACGGCACCGCCTCGCAGATCGAGGGCACGCTCGAGGCCGGCCAGAAGGTCGTCGTGATCGAGGACACGATCACGACCGGCGGCTCGGCGAGGAAGGCGATCGACGTCGTGCGGGCGGTCGGCGCCGATCCGGTCGCGGTGTTCGCGCTCGCCGATCGCATGGATCCCGAGGGCGACGCGTTCCGACGCGAGTTCGACGTGCGGCCGCTGTTCACGATCGAGGAGATCCGGAATGGCTGATGCACCGGAATGGGCCCGGGCGCTCGGTCGCGTGCCGAGCGGACTGTTCATCGTGACCGCGGGCACCGCGGACGATGCGACCGGGTTCCTGGCGTCGTGGGTGCAGCAGGTCGGGCTCGAGCCCGCATCGCTGTCGGTCGCGATCAAGCAGGGCCGACACGTCGGCCGGTTGATCCGCGACCACGGCACGTTCTGCGTTTCGATCCTCGACTCGGAATCGAAGGACCTGCTCGGACACTTCGCGCGCGGCTTCGCGCCCGGTGATCCGGCGTTCGTCGGGATCGACACCGCGACGACCGACTGCGGGGTTCCGTTCCTGACCGGCGCCCTCGCACACCTCGTCTGTCGCTTCGTCGATGCCGTGGACTGGGCCGACCATTCGATCGTGTGCGGTGAGGTGGTCGGCGGACGGCCGCATCGCGAAGGAGATCCGATCGTCCACCTCCGCAAGCACGGCCAGACGTACTGACCGATGCGCGCGATCATCACCGCGGGGGGAGTCGGCGCGCGCCTCGGCGAGGACAAGGCGCTGGCGCTGCTCGGGGAGCGCACGATCGTCGAGCGACTCGTCGAGCGGTACCGCGCTGCGGGGGTCGAGGACGTCGTCGTCGTGCGACGCACGGGAGCCGCCGAGCTCCCGCCGCTCGACGCGCGCGTCTTCGTGTGCGATCCGCCCGAGATGATCGACAGCGTGCGCGCGGGACTCGCCGCGATCGGTGAGCACGATTGGTTCGTCGTCCATCCGGTCGACTACGCGCTCGCGGCCGACGACGTCGCCGATCGGCTGGTGCGGTTCTGCGCGGACACTGCCGCGGAGATCGTCGTCAGCGAGTGCTTCGGTCGACGCGGCCATCCGCTGGCGTTGCGCGCGGAGCTCGCCGCCGAAGTCCTGGACGCGACGACCGAGAGCCTTCGTGACGTGGTCCGACGCGATCCCGAACGCGTGGTCGGATTGCCGGTCACGAACCCTTGGATCCTGCGCGACATCGACGAACCGTGTGACCTCGTGGCTGCGCGCGCATTCGTCGAGCGGCCGGTCGAACCCGTCGCTTCGCTGATGCGGCGCCATCGCAGTCGCCGTCGCTTCCGACCCGAGACCGTTCCCGACGCGCAGCTCGAGTGGATCGTCGACTCGGCTCGGTACGCCGCGACGTCGAGCATGATGCAGGCGTACGCCGTCGTGGCCGTGCGGGATGCCGGACGTCGCGATCGCATCGCGACCCTGTGCGCGGACCAGCGACACGTGCGAGAGGCGCCGGTGTTCCTCGCCGTCTGCGCGGACCTGCACAAGATCGAGCTGGCCTGCGCGCGTCACGCCGCGACGATCCACGCGGATTCGCTCGACGTGTTCCTGCAAGCCGTCATCGACGCGGCGATCTTCGGTCAGAACATCCAGCTCGCCGCGGAGTCCGAGGGGCTCGGCGGCTGCATGATCGGTGCTGCGCGCAATCACCCCGTCGAGCTGGCCGAACTCCTCGAGTTGCCGGCGCACGTCGTCGTCGCGTTCGGGATGGCGTTGGGTTGGCCGGCCGACGACCCGGTGCCACGTGGTCGGATGCCGCTCGGCGCGGTGTTGCACGACGAGCGATACGACGCCGACCGATTGGCGGCGGACCTGGACGCGGCCGACGCCGGCATGCGGGCGTGGGCGCGCGAGACCAATGCGACCCAGGGTGGCTACGGCGGTCGCGAGGTCAACGAGGAGCGCGGTTGGACCGACCGGATGGCCCGGCTCTGGGGCGCCGAGGTGCCGGAGAAGGGGCGGGCCGACCTGGTCGCGGCGCTGCGCCAACTGGGCTTTGGTCTGCGCACCGATTGAGCCGATCATTCCGGTATGCGAAACGCCGTTGCCGTCGCCCTTTCCGCGTTCGTGCTGACCGCGACCGGTTGTGTCGGAGTCGGAGCCCGAGCCTACGTGGGGTTCACCCAGACCGAGGTCACGGGAGACTTCTCGCTCGACTCGACGGCTGGCGGCGCGGACCTCTCGTCGATCCGCAACGACATCGAGAACGACTTCGGGATCACCGACGCGTCGCCGTCGATCTGGGTGAAGGCCGAGATCGAGGCGCCGGCGGCGGGTCGCTTCTCGCTGTCGGGGTTCACCTACAGCGAGCAGAGCAGCGGGACGTTGACCAACGCGTTCGGTGACGTTCCGGCGGGTTCGGCGATCTCGACCGACCTGAAGTTCGACAACGTCAAGGCCGCATGGACCTTCGACGCGCTCGACCTCGAGGCGTTCTATCTCTCACCGGGCCTCGCGATCGACGTGTTCTCGATCGACACGCGGGTGTCGTCGACCTCGCCGGTCGCGTTCGAGGACGTCGACACCCTCGGTTTCGTGCCGATGCTGTACGCGCGCAGTGGCGTCGACCTGTCGCTCGTCGCGCTCGACGTCGAGGCCGGGTGGATGACCATCGACCTCGGGGACGCCGACGGCGACTACTTCGACCTCGAGGGCATGTTGCGGCTCAGCGTCGCGCCGGCCGTCGAGGTCGTTGCGGGCTACCGATACATCTCGATCGACGGCAGGGGCGAGGCCGAGGGCCAGCGATTCGAGGCCGACCTCGAGATGCGGGGCTGGTTCGTCGGTGGCGGGGTCGTTTTCTGAGTCGATGGTCGAATAGTCCGGCAGGTGCTACGTTGTGGCCGGTTCCTCGAACCGACGCCGACTGCCGCGACCATGATCTCAGCCTTTGGTGACAAGAACGCCTTCCGCATCGCCGGCATCCTGTGCTTCGTGGCGGCGTTCTGTTTCTTCGTCGCGAGCATGCTGACGACGGACACGCGGCCGCTGTTCCTGCTCGCGGGGTTCCTCAATCTCGTCGCCGGCGTCCTCAACTCGATCCGCTACCGCGCGCTCGACGCGGCCTGATCAGAACACCTGCTCGCGCAGCACGTTGGTCAGGCGGACGTCGCCGGTTCCGGTGTCGTAGATCGCCGCCTGGACGAAGAACCGGAATCCGGACCGAATCTGCGCCGGGACCCGTAGGCGGAGCGTGGTTCGCGTGTGATCGGGCGGCAGGAACGTGAGTGGAAGCGGGACCAGCGGGCTCGGGTCGATCAGCAGATTGCCGATCCGATGGATCGGCGTCAGGCGCTCGCCGAACCCGACCATGACCTGTGCGATGCGGAAGAAACGCGCGTCCCGCGAGTGCACGTGGATCGGATAGAGCTCGCCGGCGCGCGGCAGGTACGGCGCCGTGACCTGACGCTCCATGTTGTGCATGACCCGTCCGCCGTAGAACGCATCGACGTCCCCGTCCCGATCCAGGTCGAACATCGGCGTGCCCTCCGGCATCCGGAACCGGGGCGTCGGATCGAGCGCGAAGTGAGCCGCGCCGTCGTTGAGGAAGACGCCGAGCGGTGAAGTCAGATCGGGAATGCCGTCGCCATTCACGTCGGTCGCGGGTTCCCAGACCTGATACGGGTTCGGTTGGAACGACCCCGGTTGGACGAGGAACGTCCCCGATCCGTTGTTGAGCGCGACGATCGCGCCGAGCAGCGGATTCTGCGCGACGAAGTCATCCATGCCGTCGCCGTCCAGATCGGCGACGATGTCGACGGTCGTCGCGCTGAAACCGAACGGAAGTCGCCGAGGACCGTCGTCGATGAAGCCGAACGGACCCTGGTTGAGCCACAGGATGTGAGAGCGTTCGATGAAGTCGGTGTCACCGTCCCCCTCGACGTCGATCGGTGTCAGCCGAGCGAACGGATCGGGGATCCGGCCGACCGAGATCGTGGTCGGCGGGCCGAACACGCCACCGCCGAGGTTCCGCACCCAGGCCTGGTTGCCGGACACGATGTCGATGCGACCGTCGCCGTCGACGTCCGTCAGCAGCGGGTTCCCGCCCGGGATCCCTGACGGCAGTCGGGTGCTCGACGACTCGGTGAATCCGCCGCGGCCGTCGTTGATCAGCACCAGCATGGACAGTCCGTTGAAGCCGACCAGGTCGAGGTCGAGATCGCCGTCGAGGTCCTCGAACGAGGACCACTCCGTCGGCACGCCTTCCCAGGCGAACGGCGCGTGGCGCCAACGCCCGTGCTCGTCACCTTCGAGCAGACGACCGGCACGCAGTCCGTCGGCGTCGTGGTTGCCGATGACGTCGCCGATCGTGCAGCCGGTCAGGCGCAGATCGCTGAACGGTGCGGCGTTGGCCTCGACGAAACGACCCTTGTCGCGATCTAGGAGCAGCAGACCGTTGCTGAACAGCAGGTCGAGATGACCGTTGGCGTCGAAGTCGGCACAGCTCACGACCTCGTGTCGGATCGCATGTCCGGGCGAATCCCGTTCGTCGTGCGAGAATCGGATCGGTTCGTCGGCGGCCGAAGGCTCGCGACGGAGAACGGCCGTGCCGAGCACGAGGTCCTCGTCGCCGTCGTGATCGAGATCGTGCGCGACGAGCGACGAGCTCTCGAGCGCGACGTCGAGTAGCTCGTGGGTCGGGGACGCGCTCGCGGCGACGATCTCGGTCTCGAGTCGAGCGAACTGGAACCCGCCGTCGTTGCGCCAGACGAAGAGTCCGCCACAACCACACACGACGACGTCGGGGCGTGCGTCGCCGGCGACGTCGGCGACGGCGAATCCGCACGCGGCCGCGTCGAGCTGGACGACGCTGCCGAGTCGGCGGTCGCCGTCGTTGCGGAAGACGACGCAGCCGGCGTCCGCCGCCGGGGCGGCACCACCCGCCGTCGCGGTCGCACGCACGACGTCCAGGTCACCGTCGCCGTCGAAGTCGACGAGCGCGATGCGCGAGCGGGCAGTGGTTCGGGCGGTCGAGGGCAACGGCTGGGTGAATCGAAAGGTGCCCGCGCCGTCGTTCCACAGCGCGACGGGAGGGCCAGCCATGCCGAAGTCGAGCACGAGGTCTTCGTCGCCGTCCCCGTCCACGTCGCCGTGCGCCGCGGCGACTGCATCGGTCGTCGCGCGCAGGCCCGTGAGATCGGGCAGCCGGGTCGAGGTCTCGTCGACGAACCGGAGCGGTTGGATCTGGATCAACAGCGACACGCCCGGCGTCATCAGCAGCAGGTCGAGGTCACCATCGCCATCGACGTCACACGCGACGCCGGCGGGCACGTCGATCGGCGGCCACGAACGTGCTCGAGGGACCGCACCGAGGGCGTCGAACACGCCGTTGCCGCGGTTGAGGAGGATCCCACCGTCCGCCAGGTGGACGAGGTCGTCGTCACCGTCACCGTCGAGGTCGCCGGCCACGAAACCCGCGGGCGTCTGGTCGAGCGGCAAGTGTCGCTTGCCACTCAGCTCGAACTGTTGTTGCGCGGGCGCGACGACAGTCACCACCAGGAAAGAACACGAGAACCGAACGGCTCGCATGGAAATCACTCCTCGGCCGGTGTGGTTCCGGACCACTGGGAGGCATCGGTCGGGGTTCGAACGCTGCTTTAGGAGCGAGGGGAACGCGGGCACTCGATTCCGTCGGAATTGCAATGTGTCCCGACATGCGACAGCGGGATTGCGCGCCGAGCGCGACTGCTCCACACTCGCCGCGGCCAGCGGTCTCCCGCCTCGGACCTCGAAGAACCATGCCGGACTCACCCGAACGATCCCCGCGGCGTCGCTTGTTCGGCACGATCGCGCTCGTGCTCGGTGCGGCCGCGCTGCTCGCCGCCGTCGCTCACTTCTGGCTCGGTCCGATCGAGCCGTCGGACCGGTCGCTAGAGTCGGCGGTCGCAGAGACCGCCGCGCGCATCAAGGAGTCGCTCGCGGCGAAGCTGCGCGGCGAGGAAGTCGATCGGCGGGAGACGCCGCGCGAGTTCGACGCCGATGATCTCG
>JAGQQZ010000289.1 GCA_020425915.1 Planctomycetota bacterium
CTGGATCCGTTCAGGGTCGGCGAGCGCGCTGATCCGGTCGACGAGCGCGATCTCGGCCCGCTGGCTCGCCGTGAAACCGAGCAACCAGATCGCGTTGCGGCGGGCGGTCTCGCTCGTGTGGCGGGTCAACTCGACGAGGTGGTCGACATACTCCGCCGGGCCGAGGCGAGCGAGGACCCTGGCGACGTTGTCCGCCCGATTCTGCGCGTCCTCGCCGGCGTTGGTCGGCGTCAGGTACTCGAGCAGCAGCGGGACGATGCCGCTGCCGAGCTTCGCGATCTCGTCGAACTTCGCGTCGAGATACGACCGGTTGCGTCCCTGGTAGGCCAGCGCGAGGTCGGCGACGAACGGCTCGAGCGCCGCGACCAGCGCCGGGCGTTGTCGGGCCGCGCGCGCTCGGGCGATCTCCGCGAGCTCGGCCAGACCGATGCCCTGGGCCGAGACGGAGGTTGCCAGGGCGGTGCAGATCGCGATGGTCAGCCGGACGCGCATGCCCGGTAGTGTGGGGGCACGAGCCGCGGCGCTCAAGAGGTCGGCTGGCGTCGGCCTCGTGCGTAGATCGTGCGGAGTTCGTCCCGGTGGCGTATGACCCAGTCCCACATGTATCTTCCTATCGGATGAACTCGGCCCGCGACTTCGACGTGATCGTCATCGGCGGCGGCCACGCGGGCGCGGAGGCCGCCCTCGCGGCAGCGCGTCTCGGCGCGCGCACGGCCTGCGTCGTGCTCGATCCGGCGGCGATCGGCCGGATGTCGTGCAATCCGGCCATCGGCGGCATCGCCAAGGGCCAACTGGTCCGCGAGATCGACGCGCTCGGCGGCGAGATGGGCGTCGTCACCGACGCGGCTGGGATCCAGTTCCGGATGCTGAACACGCGCAAGGGTCCGGCCGTGCGGTCGCCCCGTGCGCAGTGTGATCGGGCTCGCTACAACCAGGAGATGGCCCGCCGAGTCGGCGATTGCCCGGGCTTGACGGTCGTGGAGGGCGAAGCCATCGAGCTCGTGGCCCGAGGGAAACGGATCGTCGGTGTCCGACTCGCGGACGGTTCGACGCTCGAAGCGCCGGCGACGGTGCTGACGACGGGGACGTTCCTGGGCGGCGTGTTGTTCGCCGGCGACTGGCAGGAGGGCGGCGGTCGGCTCGGTGAGCGGCCGGCGTCCAGGATCAGTGAGTCGTTGCGCGGTCTCGGTCTCCGACTCGGCCGTCACAAGACGGGCACGCCGCCGCGGCTCGACGGCAGGACGATCGACTTCGAATCGCTCGAGCTCCAACCCGGAGACGATCCGCCACGACCGTTCTCGTTCCGCACGGAGTCACTCGACCTCGAGCAACTGCCGTGTTGGCTGACCCGCACGACTCCGCGCACGCACGAGATCATCGCGGCGAACGCCCACCTGTCGCCGATGTCGCAGGGTCGGATCCAGGGCGTCGGGCCGCGCTATTGTCCGAGCGTGGAGGACAAGGTGCTGCGGTTCCCTGACCGCGACCAACACCTCGTCTTCCTGGAGCCCGAGGGGCGCGACACCGATGACATCTACCCGAACGGCATCTCGACCAGCCTGCCGTTCGAGGTGCAACGCGAGTTCCTGCGCACGATCCCCGGCCTCGAGGAGGTCGAATTCGTCCGCCCCGGATACGCGGTCGAATACGACTACCTGATCACCGATCAGATTCGCGCGGACCTCAGCGTGGCCGCGCTGGATGGTCTGTTCGCAGCCGGTCAGATCAACGGCACGAGCGGCTACGAGGAGGCCGCGGCGCAAGGACTCGTCGCCGGCATCAACGCCGCGCATCGAGCGCTCGGCCGTGAGCCGCTGCTGCTCGATCGCTCGAGTTCCTACATCGGCGTCATGATCGACGACCTGTGTCGCGTCAATCCGCGGGAGCCGTACCGGATGTTCACGAGCCGGGCCGAGTTCCGGCTGCTGCTGCGCAGCGACAACGCGGACCGACGACTCGCCCCGGTGGGGCGACGGCTCGGACTGCTGGACGCGGACCGTGCGGCGAGCGTCGCGGACAAGGAGCGGCGGATCCAGACGGCGATCGCGGTGCTCGCGACCGAGTGGTGCGACGGCAAGACCCTGGAGGCGAAGCTGCGACGACCCGAGATCGGCATCGAGGACCTGCGTGACGAACCGTGTCTCGCGCGGCTCGCGTTGCGCCCGGACGAACTCGCCGAGGTCGAGGCCGAGGTCAAGTACGCCGGCTACGTCCGCCGCCAAGCGGCACAGGTCGAGCAGCTCAAGCGCATGGAGGGTCGACGTATCCCCAGGGAGTTCGACTTCGACGCCGTCGAGGGGCTCTCGAACGAGTCGAAGGGCGTCCTCGGACGTCGCCGACCGCTGACGGTGGGGGAGGCATCTCGCCTCGCGGGCGTGACCCCGAGCGATCTCAACCTCCTGCTGACGCGATTGACGAGCTGACGCGCGAACCGCGGAGGAGTCGCCCGATCCGGATCGTGCCGGCGGATTCGACCGATCCGGGCTACCATGGGTCCGATTCTCCCGGAGGATTCCCGCGGCGACGGCGTCGAACGACGCCGAAGCGAGTTACGTGGGAACCCGCTGACGTCCGAGCCGTTCTTCGCGCGCCCTCTTGCTCGAGGGAATCACAAGGAGCGAACCGAATGCTGCGAACCGTTGCGATCCTCGCCTGTTGTGCGCTGCTCGGATGGGGGATCTGGATGGCCCTCGGAACGGACGACGTCGCACCGGTCCAGGTCGGCGACCGGGTGGAGGTCCAGGACGACGCCGAGATCTCGGCGCGCTCTGCGGATGTGGACCTGCCCGATGACGACGTCGACGTCGCAGCGCCCCGGCACGACGATCCGGCCGACGATCGCGTCGAGGTCGACCAACCCAGTCGCGGCCGGGCGATCCTCGGTCGTCTGATGGTCGACGGCGCGCCGGCGCGGGACCTCGGCGAAGTCGAGTTCCGGATCGAAGGCCCCTACGGTCAGATGTCCTGGGAGCTCGCCGTCGGTTCGCGAGGTTCGTTCCGGATCCCGATCGCCGCCCGCCCGACCGGTGGTTCGCGGCTCGTGATCCGTGCTTCGCGTGGCGAGAGTCGCTTCGGAACCCGCGTCGAGCTCCCCGACGTGCCGGTCACGGCGCTCGAGGTGGTGGTCGGCGAGGTCGATCTGGCGGCGTTCGAACTGCTCGCGCGGGGGCGAATCGTCGACGACGTCGGTGCGCCGGTCGTGGACGCGCTCGTCCGAGCGCACGCCAGCGTCATGCTGCCCGAGGGTGCGCGGGTCATCGAATTCCGCCCGGGACCTCGCAACGAGATCCGTATCCAGCGGGAGCTCCTGCAGAACCAGCAGGAACGCGCGCGCGAGCTCCTTGTCCAGCGGGAGCTCCTGCAGAACCAGCGGGAACGCGCGCGCGTCGAGCTCGCGATCGCGCGCGTGCGCGCCAGCGCCGAAGGCCGCGTACTGGGTTCGCTCTCTCAGGAGACGGAACTGCCGGCCGACGAACTCGAGCGGATCGAGTCGCTGATCAGCGGAGTGAGGTATTCGTCGACTCGGCGCGAGATCGAAGAGTGCATCGCGGAGACCACCTCTGGGCCGGACGGTTCGTTCGAACTCCACGGGCTCGTGCCGGATGGGGCTCTGAGCGTGCACGCGACCGCGAGCGACCACCGACCAGCCTCGGAGGCGCCCGTCGAGGTCGGATCCTGGCTCGAACTCGCGCTGACCCGCACGGCGTCGCTGACCGCGAGTGCGATCCTGCCCGCGTGGCTCCCGGCGAGGGCGGTGGAGTTCCGCCTGTTCCGCGAGGGGGTGGAGCACTCGGTCCGGACGGACGGTACCGGTCGCGTCGAGTTCTCTTTCGAAGACCTGGATCCGTGCGAGTACACGTTCGAGGTCCGGATGTGGAACCTGCCGGGACCGGTCGGGACCGTCCACCCGATC
>JAGQQZ010000290.1 GCA_020425915.1 Planctomycetota bacterium
ACGTGACCGGCACACGATGCGTTTCCCGCTGATCTGCAAGCTGCTCGCGCTCCAGGCGACCGTGGTCGCACTCGTGCTCGGCGCGGTGTGGCTGTCGATCGAGTGGCACGCGTCGGACTACTTCATGACGCTGATGGAGAAGTTCGACGTCGACGCGCCCGAGGTGAACTCGATGTTCCTCTCGGCCAACCGCCGGTCGCTGCTGTGGGTCGGCGGCGCCGCGCTGCTCGTCGTCGCCGTGTTCTGCTGGTGGATGACACGGCGCATCCTCGCGCCGCTCGGCGAGATCCGCAGCGCGACCGAACGCATCGCGGCCGGCGACTACGAATGCCGGATCGAGACTCGGACGCGCGACGAGCTCGACGATCTGACGAAGTCGTTCCACCGCATGGCCGAGAGCCTCGCGCAGATGGAGCAACTCCGCCGCAGCATGGTCGTCGATGTCGCCCACGAGTTGCGGACGCCGCTCAACAATCTCCGCGGCTACATCGAGGGACTCCAGGACGGCATCGTCGAACCGTCGGCGCGGACCCTCGACATCCTGCACGGAGAACTCCTGCGACTGGTTCGACTGACCGAGGACCTCCTCGCGGCCGCGCGCGCCGGCGCCCAGGACGATCCGAAGCGGTCCCGACAGGACGTCGTCGCGATCCTCCGCGAGACGATGCGACTGTTCCGACCTCGCCTCGAGCGCCGCGGACTCGAGGTTCGCGACACGGTTCGGGACGAGTCGGCCGGCGTACTCGCCAACCCCGACCAACTCAAGCAGGTGTTCACGAACCTGTTCCAGAACTGCCTGCAGTTCGCACCCGAGGGCACGTGGATCGCGCTCACCGAGACCAGCGACGACCGCTCGATCCGCGTCGAGTTCTCGAACCCGGGCATCGGCATCGACGCGAACGACCTGCCGTGGATCTTCGAACCGTACTACCGGGCCGACAGATCCCGGTCGCGCGACACCGGCGGCGCGGGCATCGGTCTCGCGATCGTACGATCTCTGGTCGAAGCCCACGGCGGCCGGGTCGGCGCCAATTCGGACGCGACCACGACCAAGATCTGGGTCGAGCTGCCGAACGCAGGATGACGCGGGGGTCGTGCTGGGGTATGACATCCCCATGCCCAGGCCATTCCCTCTCCGTGCCTGCCTCGGCATCCTGCTGACTTGTCCCACGATCGCCGTCTCCCAGGACGGCATCGACTTCAAGGCGGAACGCTCGAAGTACGAAGGCTACCTGCAACGCCCGTCGCTGCGTAAGCGCACGGACGGCCGCGTGTACTTCGCGCAGACCAAGGATCCGCGCGCGCGCGACATCCTCATCAAGTCATACGGGAAGCCCGAAGAGCCACAGGACCACAACAAGTACCTGATCGCGACGATCGTCACCGACTACTTCGCCCACTCGACCGAGGACGAGGTGTTCGACAATTGGCGGCGACGTTTCAAGAAGCCGATCGACGCATGGCTGTGGTTCGAGACGTTGCGCATCGAACCGATGCGCAAGAATCGCGAACAGCTCATGGAGATCGTGACGGGGCGCGACAACACCTACGTCCGCGCCGCGGCGTTCCAAGCGTTGATCGAGAACTCGGACAGCCACTCGATCGACCGCGACTTCGTCACCTGGCTCTCGGCGCGCCTCGACGAGCTGCCGTCCAAGGAAGTCGACCGCGCGCTCATGCTCGAGCCGGTCGGCGCGATGATCGCGAAGAAGCGCTCGAACGTTCGCGAAGAGCCCTGGAAGGAGCTGTGTCGCAAGCTGATCCAGATCACCTTCGACGACGACAAGACGCCGCAGCGCTCGAAGATCGTCATCGCTCGCTACCTCGCCGAGACGTTCGACTGCCAGAATCTCGGCTTCAGATCATTGTTCTGGAACAGCGAACTCGACCGCGATCCCCGCGCCAGCCGCGGTTCTTCGGGTGAGACGAGTTCGGTCGGGTTCGCGGGAATCCGCACCAAGGGCGATCACATCGTCTACGTGATCGATGCGTCCGACTCGATGTGCAAGCCGGTGTCGGGAGAGGTCGACCGCAGCGGCCCCACGACGGGCGCCAAGAAGGCGAAGGTCGAGAAGGGCGTCGTGCCGACGGCCAACGACCTCGACTGGGATCGGATCCACACGCGGTTCGACGCGGCGCGCGAGTTCCTGCGCCTCTCGCTCAACTCGCTCGAGGACGACTCGAAGTTCGCGGTCGTCCTGTTCGGCAAGGACGCCGAGGCGCTGCAGGCGACTCCGACCCTCGTCAAGTCGACCCCACAGAACATCAAGAAGGCGCTCTCCGAGCTCTACTCGATCGAGTACGGCGCGACCCGACCCGACCGACCGGACGGCACGCTGCGCGGCACGACCAACCTGCACGGTGGAATCCGCCTCGCGTACCGGATGACGAACTCCGGGATCACGAAGAAGGCCGAGTACGCCGACACCAAGTCGATGCTCGAAGGATGCGACACGGTGTTCATCCTCTCGGACGGTGCACCGAGTACCGACGACTGGTTGATGCGCGACAAGGCCGAGGACCACGATCAGGCCGGCGACCCGGAGTCCCACCACAAGCAGGAGAAGACCGAGTTCCTGATCTTCCAAGGACCGTACGCCGATGGGCAGTACACGTTCCTGGTCGAGGACGTCGAGCGCATGAACCTGCTGCGGCGCTGTGAGATCCACTGCGTCGCGATCGGTGAGGCGCGCGACCAACTGCTCGAGAGCATCTCGAAGATCGGGCACGGTCAGTCGATCCGGATCGATTCCCGGCTGAAAGAACGGAAGTGACGAGCGCCCGCGTTCTCGCGGCCGCGCTCGCGACCGCTGCCGTCGGCCTGGCGCAAGGTCGCGGAGGGCTCTCGTCCGACCACCAGGCGGAGCTGGCGAAGATCCAGCCGGCGATCAACCAGGCGATCGACGACGGCGTTCGCTGGCTGCTCGGATCCCAGCAACGCGACGGGTCGTGGTCGTTCGAGGAGGAGGTCTTCGCGACCGGACAGACGGCGTTGTCGACCTACACGTTGCTCAAGTGCGGGATCCCGCGCGAACACGCTGCGATCCAGCGCGCGATCGCCCACTTCACGACGATTCGACCGACGATGGTCTACGCCGCGGGCGCCCAGGTGCTGGCGTTGACCGCCACGCACGACAAGAGCTATCACGGGCGGGTCCGCGAGATCGTCGACGACATCGCCGGCTGGCAGGAGGATTCGTGGAGCTACCCGAACCCGGGCGGCAAGATCCAGCGACTGCACAGCTCACGCGACCTGTCGATCACCCAGTTCGCGCTGCTGGCGTATCGCGCGGCCGCCGCCGAGGGCCTGCCGATCGCGACGCGCAGCCTGCGCGACGCGTTCGACGGCACGCTCCGTTTCCAGGACAGCGGTTCGAGTGCCGGCTTCTCCTACCGCTAGGACAACGATCGCGCTCCGACCGGATCGATGACGACGGCCGGGATCGCAAGCCTGACGATGGCGGTGCAGGTGCTCGGCAAGAAGGCCAGCGCGACGATGCGGCGCCAGCACGAGGACTCGTGCAAGCGGGCGATGACGTGGCTCGAGCAGAACTGGACGGTCGAGAAGAACCCGAACCACGGCGACAGCTGGATCTTCTACTACCTCTACGGTGTCGAGCGTGTTGGCGGCCTGTTGGGCACGGAATACGTCGGCGATCATCCCTGGTACCTCGAGGGCGCCAAGTTCTTGCTCGAGAAGCAGGCCGACGACGGGCACTGGAACCAGAACAACGCCGAGGCCGACACCTGCTTCGGGCTGCTCTTCTTGGCCCGCGCGACCGCGCCGGTCACCGGCGATGCGCGGCGCGACCGTGCGACCGTACTCGACAGTCCGACCTCGCCCGACGTCGAGTTCGCGGTCCGGCTCGCCGACGACGGCTGCACGATGCACCTCTGGCTGTCGAGCGTCGCCGGCACGCGCGAGGGTGACCGACCCGCCGCCTGGCCCGAAGTTCGGAAGGTCGAGTATCTCGTCGACGGCGCGGTCGTCGCGACGATCGAAGACCAAGGGCCTTGGCGAGCGCGCCCGTGCTTCGCCAACCATCGCTGCGATCGCAACGGGCTCCACGAGGTCCGCACGCGAGTTCACGTCGCGGCCGCGGACAAGAGCGCGGACCCGAAGGTACTCGAGTCGGCTCCGCTCTCGATCGAGATCGACTACGCGCTCGAGCCGTGGATGCTGCCGGCCGCGACCGCGCGCGCCCGCAACCTGATCCTCGAGGCGGGCGCGGTCGCGTCCGCCTCGAGCACGCACAAGACGTTCCACGCCGAGAATGCGATCGACGGCCAGGAGTCCTCGGGTTGGATGTACGACTCACCCGACAAGAACGACCGAACGCTGACGGTCCGGCTGCGCAAGACCGTTCGCGCGAACACGCTTCGGTTGTCGCAGACGCACGGTCTCGCGAAGAACGCCGGCATCCACGATCGGATCGAGCGGGTCGCGGTGCAGTTCGACCGTCGTGAGCCGTTCGAAGTGGATCTGGCTCCGGACGAGACGACGCCGACGGTCGTGCGCCTCGACGAATCGCTCCGCATCAAGCGGATCGTGCTCCGCGTGCTCCAGGTCGCACCGGGCGGCACCTACCCGGGTCTCGGCGGATTCGCCGAGGTCGGCCTCGAACAGAACCCCTAGTCGTCGTCCTCGTCGTCGTCTTCGTCGTCGTCCACGCTGTCGAGGAAGTCGTCGACCGGCTCGAAGAACTTCATGAGCAGCTCGCCGTAGTCGCGTGGGCCGACGTCCAGATCGGGCAGCACCTTCTGCATCAGCGCTTGGGCGATCGCCAGACGGCGATCGAGTTCGCGCAGGACGTCCGCCTCCTCGGGATCGAGACGCGTCAGCATGTTGTCGAATGAAGTCATCGCAGCTCCTGGGGTGGAAACGGTCATTGTGGAGCAGACGCGGCCCCGATGCACTCGACGGTTGTGGCCCGCCGGTGAAGTTCCGGACCCGGAAGCTGACCGGCTCGCCCCACCGGATGATGGGGCGACGGCCCCTCCCGGCCGGCCACGAGGAAGGACCAGCAGCCGATCAGAAGCAGCCGACCCGACGTTCCTTGCTACCCCAGATGATCCGGCTGTCCGAGCACGACCGCGCCCCGCCGAGCATCGCGCCCAGGATCGCGGGATTGGGTTGGACCTGAGCGCCGCCGGCGATCGAGGCCTGGGTCGTGTAGATCGAGAACCAACCGGCCTCGAAGTCACCGAGGCCGTCGCAGTTGATGTCGAGTTCGGCAGGGTCGTTGCTGATTCCCTGCAGCCAACCGTTGAAGAACAACGTGCTGATGTCATGAAGTTCGATCTCCATCCAGCACCGGAATCCGAAGTGCAGCGACAGCGGGAATTCGTTGTCGTTGAAGATCGACAGGTCGACCGAGACCTCGGCGTTGTCACCCGGCAGGCACGAGAAGTCCGCGAGCACGAGTCGCGAATTGAACGCCGCGATGAAGCTGTCGACGATCAGATGGTCGTGCATCATCTCGTACTCGATTCCGTTGAAGTCGAGGCGGCCGTTCGGCGGGTTGACGTCGGTCGGCAGACCCACCGTCAAGGGGGAGCAGAACGGGATCGCCGGGTACACGTAGACGGCGTTCGCCACGTAGTCGAAGATCGCCGCGGATCCCGCGAGGAAGTTGTGGGAAACCGGCCCGCCGGCGATCGCCGAGTGCGCGCTGACCACGAGATAGCCCCGCGTGTCCCCGGGTGAATGGCAGCCGACCGACACCGTGATCTCGTCCGCCGCCGTCATGAGTTCAGGGCGGCAGAAGTGGGTGCATGCCAGCGGCCGGTAGCGATCGTTCGGATTCGGCGTCGCGATGACGTAGTTGAAGTACGCGAGCACGTCCGGCGGATGCTGGGTGCCCGGGAACGGGAACAACGGTGACAAGTTCGTGTTCGAAACCGAGACGAACGTCGTCGCGAACGCGTTGTTGCGGATCGAGGGGAAGATCAGCACGCTGCCGGGCATCGGCGCCTGGGCAGCGAGCGGCGCCGCGAACGCGGCGAGTAGAGTCAAGCGGGCGAATGGGTTCATGAGGCAGTCCTTCGTGGGGTCCGAATTCTAATCGCGCGAAGGTCGGGGAGGAGTGGCAGCGAGTTCGGGCGAACCTGTGTACGCTCGAACGCATGCTCGGCGACCGCAGTGCATTCCACGATCTCCAATACGACGTGTACTTCAACCATGCGTCGATCTCCCCACTGTCGACGCGAGTTCGCGAATCGATCGTGCAGTCCGCGAACGACTGGGCACGCCGAGGAGCGTCGGCGTGGATGGACCACCGCGCGCAACGCGATTCATTGCGCACACGCATCGCCGGCATGATCGGTGGCCGGGCCGACGAAATCGGCCTGGTGCCGAGTACCAGCCAAGGCCTCGTCGACCTCGCGCTCGGCGTGCCGTGGGAACGCGGTGACCGGGTCGTGCTGTTCGACGGCGAGTTCCCGGCCAACGTCACCCCGTGGCAGCGCGCGGCGGCGTTGTTCGGCCTCGAGGTCACGATGCTGCCGGTCGGCGCGTTCGTCGACGACTCCGGCGTCGCGCGACTGCGGCAGGAGCTCGAACGGCGACCGGCGCGGCTCGTCGCGGTCAGCGCAGTTCAGTTCCAGACCGGACTCCGGATGCCGCTCGCGGAGATCGGCGCGGTGGCGCACGCGCACGGCGCCGAAGTGTCGGTCGACGCGATCCAGGCCATCGGCGCGGTGCCGGTCGACGTCGGCGCGCTCCCGATCGACTACCTCGTGGCCGGTAGTCACAAGTGGCTCATGGGACCCGAGGGGGCCGGCTTCGTCTGGGTGCATCCGTCCCGGATCGACGCGCTGCGGCCGACGGTCGCGAGTTGGATGAGCCATGAGGATGCGACCGAGTTCCTGTTCGGCGGCATGGGTCACCTGCGGTACGACCGTCCGATCCGGCACCGCGCGGACTTCCTCGAGATCGGAGCACAGAACTCGATCGGTTTCGTCGGCCTCGAGACGGCGATCCGCGACCTCGAGGCCATCGGCGTACCGGCGATCCACCGCCACGTGAACGAGATCCTCGACGAACTCGAACCGCAGCTCGTGGAACTGGGATTCCGCAGCGAGCGCAGTGCCGATCCGAACCGTCGATCCACGATCCTGGCCCTCGTGCCGCCACCCGAACTCGACCTGCGGGCGACGTTCGACGCCCTGATGGCGAACCGCATCGGCTGCGCGATCCCCGACGGGCGACTCCGATTCTCGCCCCACTGGCCGAACGACGCCGCACAATCGCAGCCGATCGTGCGGGTGCTCCGAGAGCTCGTTGCCAAGGGACGTTGAGCGAATCCGTGGGCTGATTCGCCAGACCGCACAGAGGTCGTGGCTCGGCGAAAACGGGCACGATCACGGGTTCTGGTTACACTCTCGCCCATGGTCGCTCGCCACACCTCGATCCTGAGAAACCCGCTCGTCTCCAGCGGCCTCGCTCTGACGTTCGCGATGTCGGTTGCCGCGCAGTGGGAACCGATCGACGCGCGCTACACGAACCTCCGCGGCACGAACTACATCCCGGTGTACGAGTCGCTGCACTCCCCGTCGAACCAGCCCGCCGGATACAACGGCGTCGCGTGCTCGACGGCGATGTGGCGGTTCTGGTCCGAGCCCGGATCGTCGCAGTCCGTCGACACCCAACTCGA
>JAGQQZ010000291.1 GCA_020425915.1 Planctomycetota bacterium
CGGCGTCGCGGCGTGGGCGGGCACGGGATCGTTCGCGCTGGCGTGCAGCGCGAGCGGGGAGTTGTTCCGAACCGGAGGCCGCGGTCATCTGCTCGGCGATCCCTTGAGCGGCCACGCCCTGGTGCGCGGCGCGGCACGCGCGGCGCTGCGGGCCTACGACGGAGTCGCGGCTCCCACGTCTCTCGGCGATCGTCTGGTCGAGGCCACGGGAGCCGCGCGGCTCTCCAATCTGCCGGCGTCGCTCCAACGCCTGGCGCCGGCAGAGTTGGCCCGATTCGCGCCGCAGGTCGTCGCGGCGGCCACGGATGGTGACACGGTCGCGCAGACGCTGATCCGGGACGAGGCCGAGCGGCTTGCCGAGTTGATCCGGTCGGCGGCCGTCCGCGCCGACCAGAGCGCGACCACGTGCCGCGTCGGCGGCGGCGTCCTCACGGGTTCGGCGCTCGTGCGGGATGCGCTCTCCGACGCCCTGGGCGCGACGGAGAGCCTGCGGCTCGTCGCGTGCGACGGCGCCCGTGCCGCCGCTCAACTCGCCCGCTGGGTGCACGACGGTACGATGCCGATGGCCGGTTGGGTGCGTTGAGCGAACTCCGCGATCTCGTGCTGCGCGGTTCGCGCGTGATCCCTGCTCGACTCCTGACGGTTCGATTCGCTCGGTCCGGCGGACCGGGAGGCCAGAACGTCAACAAGGTCGAGACCAAGGTGGATCTTCGCCTCGACCTCGAGGGCACGGCTGTCGTGCTCGGTGAGCGCGACGTGCATCGGATCCGCACGGCTTGGCCGAATCGGCTCGACGCCGACGGGTGCCTCCAGGTCGTGTGCGACGAGCATCGCTCGCAGAGTCGGAACCTCGAGACCGCGCTGCAGCGCATGACCGAGATGCTCGACTCGGCGTTGGCGCCGAAGAAGCGTCGGCGGCCGACCAAGCCGACTCGCGGCAGCGTCGAGCGTCGTCTGGCCTCGAAACGACAGCGGAGCGAGGCGAAACAACGACGCCGCCGACCGGACGAGTGAGCCGCGAATTTCGCCTGGAGGGCCGGCCCGGGAATGGCCGATCCATCGAGTATGGGTTCCGGAGTGTCGACGCCTGCCGTGGTGCCAGCGAACGTCCGCCGAGCGGTCGAGGAACGGCTCCACGGCGATGATCTCGAACTACCCCTGCTGCCGCGCGTCGCGACCGAAGTCATGCGACTCTGCGGGTCGAGCGACGCCGATGCGAAGGCGATCTCGGACGTGCTGCACAGCGATCCCGCGATCGCCGGGAACGTGCTGCGCATCTCGAACTCGGCCATGTTCGGCGGGAATCAGCAGATCACCTCGCTGCAGCAGGCGGTGAGCCGGATCGGCCTCGCCAGGTTGACCGAGGTCGTCATGGCGATCTCGACCTGCAGCAAGCTGTTCGTGGTCTCCGAGGAATGGCAGCCGATCGTGGGCGACCTGCGCGAGCGTTCGCTGCTCGCCGGCCTGTTCGCGCGCGAAGTGGCGCGAACGGCTCGGATGAACGTGGAGACCGCGTTCCTGCAGGGGCTGCTCCACGCGATGGGCAAGCCCGTGCTCATGATGATGCTGCACGAGATCGAACTCTCCGTCGGCGTGCTCAGCATCGACGTGCTCGGCGCGACGCTCGATTCCTACCACGCCAGGATCGGTGCTCGGCTGGCCGAGAAGTGGGAGCTCGCGCAACCGATCCGCGACGCGATTCGCGCGCAGGACGATTGGACCGCACAGGCCGAGCCGCCGTCCGGCGCGCCGCTGATCCAGCTCGCGGCGCTGCTCGCTTCGGCGACCGGTGTCGACCGTCGACCCGAAGCCAGCGAGCTGCAGTCGGACGCATCGGTCGAGGCACTCAATCTGTACCCCGACGAGCTCGAGGCGATCGCGGCGATGAGCGAGCAGATCCTCGAGATGGCGCACCAGATCCTCTGATCATCCGTCCATGGCAGACAACCACTACGATCTCATCGTGATCGGCAGCGGTCCGGCCGGCCACAAGGCCGCGATCCAGGGCAGCGTCACCGGCAAGCGCGTGCTGCTCGTCGAGCGCGCGAAGGGCGTCGGAGGCGAGTGCGTTCGCCACGGGACGATCCCCAGCAAGAGTCTGCGAGAGACCGCGGTGCAGCTGTCCAGCCTGCGTGGTCGTCTGCTCGACGTGGCGCGGCTCGAACTGACCGAGCAGACCCGCGTCGACAGCCTGATGACGCGCCTCGACGAGGTCACGAGTTCCCACGACCACTTCCTGACCGAGCAGCTGACTCGCAACCACGTCGAGTTCCGCCACGGCCGCGCGCGCTTCCTGTCGGATCGCGAGATCGAGGTCCAGACGGTGCGGGGCGAGGCGGACCGGTTCACCGCCGACTACTTCGTGATCGCCGTCGGCTCCCGTCCGCGCACCCCCGCCGACGTGCCGGTCGACCACGAGCACATCCTCGACAGCGATTCGTGGCTGTCGCTGAACTACCTGCCGCGCTCGCTGATCGTGCTCGGCAGCGGCGTGATCGCCTGTGAGTACGCGTCGACGTTCGCGAGCCTGGGCGTGGAGGTCACGCTGGTCGACAAGTGGCCGGCGCCACTCGGCTTCCTGGATCGCCGAATGTCGCGGTTCTTCGTCGAGCGATTCGAGACCAACCGCGGTTGCGAGTTCCTCGGTGAGCAGCACTACACGCACATCCAGTGGGACGGCGTGTCGTCGGTCCGCATGTTCCTCGAGAGCGGTCGCATCCTGGAAGCCGACAAGCTCCTCTGTGCACTCGGTCGGGTGGCGAACATCGCCGGGCTCGGTCTCGAGGACGCCGGTGTCGAACTCAGTGACCGCGGGCACGTCGCCGTCGACGAGTTCGGTCGGACCTCGGTTCCGCACATCTACGCGGCCGGTGACGTGATCGGACCGCCCGCGCTCGCCTCGACATCGGCCCACCAGGGTCGCCGTGCCGTGCGACACGCGTTCGGTCTGCCGCTCGGTTCGCCACCCGAGATGATCCCGGCCGGACTGTTCACGATCCCCGAGATCTCCACGATCGGGCTCACCGAGGCGCAGGCCGTCGAACAGCACGGTGGCGCGATCTGCGGAGAGGCCGACTTCGCCGAGTTGGCGCGCGCACAGATCAATCGCACGACCGACGGATACCTCCAGTTGGTCTCGGATCCGACCGGTCGCAAGGTGCTGGGGGTCCACGTCATCGGAGAGGGTGCGACCGAACTGATCCACGTCGCGCAGGTCGCGATGCTCGCCGGCCTCGAGGTCGACAGCTTCATCGAGACGATCTTCAACTTCCCGACGCTCTCGGAGGCCTATCGGGTGGCTGCGCTCCA
>JAGQQZ010000292.1 GCA_020425915.1 Planctomycetota bacterium
CGTGCAGCGACCGGTCCGACGCGAGCACGCGGTGGCACGGCACGAGCAACGGGACCGGGTTCGTCGCCATCGCTCGGCCGACGGCCCGCGCGGCCTTCGGGCGGCCCGCGGCGTGCGCGAGCTCGCCGTAGCTCAGCACCTCGCCCGGCGCGGTCCGTCGCAAGGCATCGTAGACCGCCGTCGCGAACGGCGTCGCCGATCGCAGGTCGACCGGCACGTCGGCCAGCGCATCGAGTCGTCCGCCGAGGTGCGCCTTCAGCCGGCGCGTCGCGTCGCGCACGAAGCTCGGGATCCGCCGCGACGTCGACGACAGCTCCGGACGCGACGCGGCGAACGAACGGATTCGTGCGGTCGTCGTCTTCCGATCCCCGTCCGGCAGCTGCACACGGTCGACGCCGTGCTCGTTCCATGCGATCCCGCACGGGCCGATCGCCGTATCGAAGACCGTGCAGCCTCTGGTTCCGTCCACGAGGCGAGCATACGAACAGCCGCCCCACCCGCGCGAGTCGCGACTCACCACTCGACGCGAAGCGTCTCGCCGGCGACGACCTCGACGTCACGCGATGGGAGCGCGCGATTCTGGCTCGTGGTCTCGAGCGACAACCTCCAGCGGCCCGGGGCGAGGCCGTCCAGGGTCGTACGCCCGTTCTTCAACAATCCGTGGAGGTCGCCCGGGGTCGGCTCGGTCGGATCACCGATCCACTCGGCCTTGACGCCGATCGCGTGGTCCACGCCGGCCGCTCGGACGCTGACCCGCCCGGCAGCGGCCATCCGGACCGAGACGTCGTCGCGCGCGTCGCCAGCGGCGAGCGGCTCGACGACGAGCGAACGGGCAATGTGCTGACGCGCGTTGAAGCGCAGCAGCAGTCGACGACCCGGCTCGACCCCGCGCAACTCGAATCGCCCCTCGTCGTCGGTCCGCACGCCGCGGGTCACGCTGGCGCCGAACATGCCGGACAGGATCTCCTCGGCCTGGTCGAAGCCCGCGACGACCTCGGACGTGCGCTCGTCGCTCGCGACCGCGATCGTCACGCGCGCACCACGCAACGGCTCGCCGTCGCTGCCGATCACTCGACCGCGGATCGACGTCGAGCGGAGTGCCAGGTCGTGACGATTGTCGCCCTCGACCAGCTCGACGTCGGTCGAGACGGGCATGACGAGATCGCGATGGCTGACGATGATCCGCGCGGGCCCGACGACGACGTTCTTCAACTCGTACGCCCCGGTGCCGTCGGTCTTGGCGCGCGAAGAGTCCTCGACCGAGGTCATACCGCCGAACATCCCGCCGAGCATCGAACCGACCATGTCGAGGGCCTCCGCTTCGAGTCCTTCGCCGTCGCCAGCGTGCCCGACGCGAACGCGTGCGCCTTCGAGCGGCTGGCCGTCGAGCGAAATCGTGCCGAGCACCGTGCACCGCGAGGGCTTGACCAGCTCGACCCGGGTCTCTCGACCGTCGACGATCACGGCTTCGGTACCGCGGCGCGTCTCGCTCTGGAGCGCGCCGAGATCGATGTGGATCCCCTCGATCCCACCGGTGACCGGCTCGTCGACGAGCGCGAATTCGTGGACGCCCGGCGTGAGCCGCGCGCAGCGGGCGATGCCGTCCGCGTCCGTCGTCATCGATTCCTCGTCCCCGTCGACGACGCCGGTGCGGTCGATCTTCGCCCCCTCGACCGCGACGCCATGCGAGTCGACGACGCGGACGAGCGCCTCGCCACCTTCGACGAGCCGCACCTCGCGTTCCACCGTGCCTCGCCGCGGCAGCTCGAACGGCTGGGTGGCCGCGTGCGCGAAGTCGTCGTGCTCGACCAGGATCACGCCGGTCTCGAGGTCGTCGACCGTGATCTCCGCGATCCCGTTCGCGTCGGTCACGGCGCTCGAACGCGACGTCGTCGACTCGCCCCCTACGTCGATGTCCAAACCGGGCTCGCCGTCGTCCTGCGCGAAGTCGGGACTCGACGTGTCGACGGTGGCCGACGCGTTGATCCCGATCGACCGGGCCCCCTCCTCCTGCTTCGGCGCAACGATCCGGACCTTGGCGCCGACGACCGGTGCCTCGCTCGCGTCCGTGAGGACCCGCACGCGGACGACGGGTGCGCGTTCGAGGCGTGCCACGCCGAGATCACAGAGCCCTTCCGCCGGAACCGACTTCGTTTCGGACCACGTCGCGTATCCGTGCGCGGTGATGGTGATCGCCAACCGTGGCGGGCCGTCCTCCGGGATCGACAGGTCGTCGAGCGTGACTTCGCCACCCGGGAAATCCCGCTTCGGCAGCGCGGTCCTCGCGGCGAACGGAACGCTCATGCCGAACACCTTCATCTCCTGCTCGAACCCTGCAGACACGCGCATCGCCTCGATCGCCTCGCCGGTCTCGGAATCGACGACGTGCAGGATCGCCGCCAGTGGCTCGCGCCATCGCAGCTCCACGCCCGTGGCGCCCCCGCGCACTTCGACCGGCGCGCTCGCCGGCTTGCTGGA
>JAGQQZ010000293.1 GCA_020425915.1 Planctomycetota bacterium
CCGCGTGAGCCAACCCGCGATCAGGACGACCCCGAGACGCCCCGAGGTCGAGGTCCCGATCGTGACGCCTGCGATCCCGCGGACCGAGGTCATCGTGCTCAACTGGAACGGGCTCGAGGACACGCGCGCCGCGATTCGCAGCCTGTTGGCGCAGACCGTGACACCGTCGGTGATCCACCTCGTCGACAACGCATCGGACAACGACGAGGCGGATGCGCTCGAGGCGGAGTTCGGCGACGTCGTCGCGCTCCGTCGCAACTCGGCCAATCTCGGGTTCACGGGCGGCCACAACCCGACCTTCCGCCAGATCCTGCGCGAGGGCTCGTGCGAGTTCGTGGCGCTGCTGAACAACGACGCCGAAGCGGACCCGCGCTGGCTGGAGCGAATGCTCGAGGATGCGCGAAGACACCCGGACTGCGGCGTGTTCGCCGGCCACATGGTGTTCCACGCACGGCCGGAGATCACCGAGAACACCGGCACCGACATCCTGACGACGGGCGAGGCCGTGCCGTGCGACCGCAACGCGCCGCGCGAACTGTCCGACGAATCACGGCCGCGACTCGGAGCCTGCGGTGGCGCGGTGCTCTACCGCGTCGAGATGCTGCGCGAGATCGGCGGATTCCGGGACGACTTCTTCACCAACTTCGAAGACGTCGACCTGTCGCTGCGCGCGCTCGCGACCGGGTGGGACGCACGCTTCGTGGCAGGAGCGATCGTCCGCCACCATCTGAATCGCAGCATCGACAAGGTGCGCGACGACGAGTTCCGGATCCGCTCGGTCCGCAACCTGACGAGCGCGTACTGGATCAACATGCCGTGGCCGGTGATCTTGCTGAACTCGCCATGGCTGCTGCTCAGCTACGTGGTCGTGCCGATCGTCTCGCCCCTGCTCGGACAGTGGGATCTGTGTCGGATCCTCGTGCGGGGTAGGACGCGGACACTGCTCGAGTTCCCGCACGTGATCCGCGAACGGATGCGGATCACCAAGCTGCGTCGTGGCTCCTGGTGGCGCGCATGGACTCGGATCTGGTGGCGGCAGCGTTCGTGCTTCGCGATCTACTGGAACTTCCTCGTCGACGTCGTCGTGCTGCGCCGGCGGCGCTACATGCAGTAGCCCTCGCATGAGTCGCTACGACGCGCGACGCCGGACGGGGCTCGTCGTCACGGCCCTCGTGACGATCCACGTCGTGTTCTCGCTCGCGCGGGTTCCACACTCCGCGATCGGCCAGCGACTCGAGGACATCGCCGAACACGAGCATCGAGGTCCGGTTCGGTTCCACCTCGACAACCGCTACCGCAAGGGCGCGGAGGAAGTCGAGTGGATCCTCGAACACGTGCCCGAGAACGGTGTCGTGCTGCAGGGCGGCGAGCTCCAGGGATCGCTCGAGTTCGTGCCGACACTGATCTGGCCTCGGCTGCTGGTCCAGATCGGCGAGGTCGACTCGAACGCGGAGTCGTTCGACGGACGGCCGATCGCGCGACGCGACGGCAGGCAGCTCGTGCTCGTCGGCCTCGGCGACGATCTCGCACTGGAGACGCGATGACGCTCGAACGCATCGTCGTCGGGTCGCTGATCGGACTCGCAACGTTCGGGGCGGCGTCGCACGTGATCCTGTTCTCGAACGCCCACGTCCCGGCGATCTCGTTGCCGATCGCGCTCGCGCTCGGTTTCTGGGTCGCGCGCACGAGCGAAGAACCGTGCGCGCTCACGGCCGGCCAGCCATGCCCGCGCTGGCTCACCGCGATCACGTGGTTCGCGATCGGCGGGGCGTTTCTCGTCCTGCTCCACGGCGCAATCGCGACTCCTGCTCGTCACTGGGACGGGACGACATCGTGGTGGCTTCGCACCCAGGTGCTGCGCGACGACCCGACGCTCGACCACACGTTCTTCACCCAATCCGCGGTCTACGGCCACAGCCGCGAGTACCCGCTCCTGCAACCGCTGCTGCAGGCGTCGATCGATCGGATCGTGCCGGGCCTCGGCGGCATCGTGCTCCCGCTGATGTTCGCGCTGCTCGTGGGTTGCTGCGCGATCGTCTGGCGCGCCTGGAACGTTGCACCGACCAAGCGCGCGATGCTCGTGCTCGCGATCGGGCTGATGCCGATGTGGGTCGCTCCGACGAGTGGCGCCGTCGATTCGGGATTCGCCGAGGTGTCTCTCGCCGCGGCCGTGACCGCGATGTTCGCGGGCATCGCTCGAAGCCGGTCGTCGATGATCTTCACCGGCGCGATGCTCGCGGTGCTCCTCAAGCCGGAGGGGGCGGCCTACCCGCTCGTGATCGGCACCGCGCTCTGGCTCGTCGGGACGCACACGCAACTGCGCGCGATCACCTACGGCTGGTCGCTGGGAATGCTGCTGTGGATGCCGATCTACCTGCGACTCTCGCACAGCGAGGTGTCGCCGTGGATCGTGGTCGCTGCGGTCGTCGCAGTGGCTGTGCTCGTGCTGAAGATCCGAGCCGCGACCGACCCACTGTCGCGACCGCGCACGGTCCGGACGGCCACCCTCGTCGCCGTCGTCGGAATCGGACTCGCCATCCTGGGAGCATTCCACGACGACATGCAGGCGGTCCAGGGAGTCCTCGGCATGTACCTGCAGGGTGGTCTGCGCGCGATCGAACGCCTCGATCGGATTCCGTCGATCCTCGGCGGACTCGCTGCCGAGATGTTCCACGTGCGCAAGTTCGGCCTGACCTTCGGCGTGATCGCGTTGCTCGCGATCACGCAGCGGCGCTGGCGCGTCCCCGGCCCATCGACGCCGGTCGCGCTCGCGCTCGCGCTGGGACTCGCCTTCG
>JAGQQZ010000294.1 GCA_020425915.1 Planctomycetota bacterium
CGCCGTCTTCGACACCGGCGTTCATCCGGTCGGTGACGGTCTCGGTGGAGACGAGCTGCTGCACCGTCAGCCCCGGGATCTTGACCTCGTCCTCGAGGGCCTTGGCGTAGAACCCCTCGTTCAGCCAGTCGTTCTCGCCCTGCACCTTGGAGATGTCTCCGCGAGTGCAGTGGTGGTTCGTCATGATCAGTCCGCGCGGCGAGACGAACGACGACGAGCAGCCGTTGCCGAATCGGATCGACGCGAGACGGAGCGAGTCCAACCACTCCTGCGACGGCTTGAAGCCGTACTCCGACTCGAGGTAGGCGAGCGGCGGACGTTCGAACGTCCACATCTTGCCGAGCTCCAGGTTCTCCTGGGCGACAGCGGGCGCGGCGAAGGCCAGCGCGAGGATCGACGGGTACAGCAGTGATCTCATCGGGCGGTTTCTCGGTTGGAAATGGGTCGGTCACATTACGATCGCCGCCAGGTCAGGGAAACTGCGAGGCCGCCCAGACGCACGACGGCGGCCAGCTCATCTCGATGCCGTCGCCCTGAAGGAGTCCGCCTTGTCCAACGACTTGATCCGCGCCCAGCAGTTGCTCGAGCTCGGTCGCCAAGAAGAGGCGGCGCGCCTGCTCGGGCGCCATCTCGCCGAGGACCCGGGTGACTGGTTCGCGCTGTGCCTCATGGCGCTCGCGACGTCGGGTGACGATCGGCCGCAGGAAGCGACCGAATTCGCGAGGCGTGCGGTCGTCGCTGCGCCCAACGAGGCCTACGCGAGGGTCGTCGAGTCGGACGTCCTGCACTCGCGCGGCTGGCTCGACGAGGCGGAGTCGGCGGCTCGAGAAGCGATTCGCCTGGACGCGAACTACTCGAGCGGATTTGCCTGTCTCGCTGAGGTTCTCGCGAGCCGCAAGAAGTGGCGTGAGGCGCTCGACGCCGCCGACGAAGGCCTGCGCTTGGATCCGGAGGATGACGCATGCGCGAATGCACGCGCCATCTGTCTGACCAAGCTCGGACGTCGCGCGGAGGCTGTGGCTACGCTCGAAGGGACGCTCACGCGAGATCCAGGTGACGCTTCGGCGCATGCCAACCTGGGGTGGACCGCACTGCACGACAGGGACTATTCGAAGGCCGAACGGCACTTCCGCGAGGCGCTCCGGCTCAACCCCACATCCGAGTGGGCGCGCGAAGGGGTCGTCGAGTGTCTGCGGGCACGCAATTGGTTGTATCGCCCCGTACTCCAGTTCTTCCTGTGGGTCCGCGGATTGGATACGCGACTGCAAGTCGGCATCGTCTTCGGCGGTTGGCTGCTGTATCGATTCGCGCAAGGACGGACCGAGGGCGACAGCTTGTTCGCGTGGAGCATGGTCGCCGTCGTGGGTGCCTACTTCGCGTTTGTCATCGCGACATGGTTCGCCGAACCGTTGATGGATTCGCTGCTCACGCTCGATTCGTTCGGCCGGATCGCCTTGACGCGCGCAGAGCGGCGAGATGCTTGGATCGTCGTGGGCCTGCTACTCCTGGGTGTTGCGATGCTGTGTGCGGGGATAGGCGTTCAATCCCCTGCGATCGCGTACTCCGGGGTGTCGATCGCCCTCTTGACGCTGCCGCTCAAGATCGCCTTGGACATCGGAGAACCGAGCGCACGACGCGGGATGTTCGCATACTTCGGCGCTCTCGCGCTCTTCGCGGGCTACGTGACCTACGTCGAGCAGGATGGAAGACGAATTGCCGGCGAACTTCTGCCGTTCGCCGAAGAGGGAACCGCCATCTGCGACACGCGAGACGAACTGGAGGCCAGACGGCAGGCGCTCCTGGCGTCCGGCTGGGATGCCGATTTCGGTGAAGTCCAGGCGTTCAAGCGGGATCTCGCGGAGTTCGAGCGTCGGAACTCTCTGTTCGAGGAGCGTGGAGAGGAGCTCGAGTTGGTGCGCCGGGTCGACGATTACACGAGAGGCACTTCTCGGCGGCGCTCGCTCTGGACGATCTTCGGCGTGCTCTGCTTCATCGTCAGCCAGTTCGTCGCCGTCGCCCTCGTCAAGCGCGCGCGCCGACGCTGATCACAGCTTCAGGTACGGCTTGATCTCGTCGTAGAGCCCGTCGTCGTTCGCATACAACACGTGGTTCCGCACGGTCTGGAACCACTCGCTGGTCGTCGGGCGGCGGGACTTCGCCGCGCGCAACAGGTCCTTGGTCGTCAGCGGCGACGGCGTGCCGCTCTCGATCGCCTCGTCGAGCTTCTGCTCGATCGCCACGTCGACGACGGCCTTCAGGTCCGCGCCGGAGAACCGCTCGGTCTTCTTGGCGAGGGCTCGGTGGTCGATGTCCTCCTGCGGCTTGTCGCGCAGGAGGATCCGCAGGATCTCGATGCGAGCTTCCGCGTCCGGCGGCGGCACGAACACGACGCGGTCGAACCGGCCCGGTCGGCGGAACGCGGCGTCCATCTGCCACGGCGCGTTCGTCGCGGCGA
>JAGQQZ010000295.1 GCA_020425915.1 Planctomycetota bacterium
CAGTCGCGCGTGCGCAGCATCCTCGCATCGGTCGTCAAGTGCGTCGCGGCCCAGCGGCTGCTGCCCGCGGCCAACGAGCGCAAGTTCGTCGCGGCGACCGAGGTGCTGCAATTCGACGAGTCCGTGCGCGAGGTCGTTCGCTCCGGATCGATCGAGAACCTGGGACTCCTGCTGCGACTCGGCGGGCAGAACGCCGGGCACTCGATGGACACCAGCCTGTTGCGACTGCTTCACGCGGGAGCCGTCGAGTTCGAGTCGGTCTTCCCGTATGCGGCCGACAAGTCGATGTTCCTGCGCTCGATCGGCACGGGGGAGATGGCACATGGATAGGGTTCAGCTCGAGGATCTCCTCGCGAGCGTCGTTCGTAGCGGCGGCACTTCGCTTCACATCCAGCCGTACGGCGTCCCGTTCGTGCGCGTCGGGGACTCGATCATCGAGTGCGAGGTCGAGGCCGTGACCGCTCAGGTGATCGCGGACCTCATGCGCGACTTCCTGTTCGAGGACCATCGGAACGCACTACAGGCCGGCGAGGACGTCGAGATCCTCTACACGACGGCGGCGGGCGAGCGGTTCCGCGCGACGGTCATGCGACAGTGTCGCGGCCTCGGCGCGGTGTTCCGTCGACTGCCCACGCAGGTGCCGAGCTTCGAGGAGCTGGGGTTGCCGCCCGGGCTCTCGAGCTTGACCGGGTTCCAGCGGGGGCTCGTCGTGCTGACGGGATTCGTCGGCTCCGGCAAGAGCACCACGCTGGCGGCACTCGTCCAGCGGATGAACGAGGAAGGCGCCTTCCACATCGCCACGATCGAGCAACCGATCGAGTTCGTGCACCGGTCGGAGAAGTGCCTGATCCACCAGCGCGAAGTCGGCATGCACGTCCAGTCGATCGCTCGCGGCGTGCGGGATGCGTATCGACAAGGCGCCGAAGTCATCGTCGTGGATGGACTCGAGGACTACGACGCGTTGCAGGAGGCGTTCCGCGCCGTCGAGCGCGGCTGCTTCGTGTTCGCCACGATGTCGTCGAGCAACGTCGTCGGGGCGATCACCGACCTCGCGCGCATCGCTCCGGCCGACGATCGGAAGGCGGTCCTGGCGCGCCTCGCGTGTCTGCTGCGCGGTGTCGCGGCACAGAGCCTGATCAATCGCCTGCACGGCCACACGCGGATCCCCGTGTTCGAGATCATGATTCGGACCGAGGCGATCGCGAACGCGATCCGCACCGGCGACTTCGGGGTCATTCCCGAACTCATCGCGCGCGGTCGAGGCCTCGGCATGCAGACCAACGACCAGGCGCTCCGCGCGCTGTTGTCGCACAACGTCATCGCACCGGAAGTCGCGGCGTACCATGCGGTCGATCGCGACGCCGTCGTGCCGTGCCACCACTGACACGGCCGCGGCCGCGTCTCAGCGAGGCCGCACCTCGGTGCCGATGCCGCTCGTGATGAAGACGGCCGTCGCCGGGCCGTCGACGACGTCCGCGGTGTGCCAGACGCCGGGTTCGTTGATCGCGTACTCGCCCGGTCCGAGGTCGAGCGTCGTCACGGTTCCGTCTCGCTCCTGATGGAGCCGGAGCGTGCCCGCGGTCACGAGGACGACCTCGCTGCCGCGCGGATGGACCTCCCACGAGTCCCAGCTCGCGTCGAACGTGTGCATCGACAGGAGCCGTCCCTCGACGCCGTCGCCGGCGTGGCGCGTGCCGTACTCCATGTACCAGCTCATGTCCCGAGTGAACTCTGGCTGGGGAACGGTCGTCGCGCCGAGGCCGAGGTGGGCCGGGTACTTCGAGAGCAGCAATGGTCCGTCGTTCGCCATCGCCTCATCTTCGTCGATCGGAGGCCGCGTCGCGATGGCCGGGAGAACTCAGCGCTTCGACGGCGCGTCCAACCACGCGAACACGCGCGGGAGCGCGTCCTGCAGCACGAGCACGTGCCCGACATCGGGGACCTCGACGAACTCGACGTCGGCCTCGTTCCGTTCCAGTGCGAGCGCCAAGGCACGGGCCGGACCGCGCGCGAAGTCGAGCGAGCCGACCGTTACTTGGAACGCGACACCGGAGATCGCGTCGCCGGCTTCGATCCTCCCACCGCCGCCCAGCGCTGCGACCGCGGCGAACCGAGTCGGCGCGCGGCGTGCGTTCGCGATGGCCTGCATCGCGCCCATCGAGTGACCGATCAGGTAGACACGCTTCGCGTCGAACGCGTATCGCGTCGCGATCGCATCGAGCAACGTCGGCAGATCCGGCGTTCCGACCGGGGTCGAGCGCGGTGCGACGAGCAGCCAGCCGCGACTCGCGCACGCCTGCGGCACGAGGCCGCCCTCGCCGTCGAAGAACAGGTTCTCGGAGCCGCCCGCGCCGTGCAGCGCGATCACGAGTGGCGGCGGCTCCGCCGGGTCGGATCTCGGCACGAGGACACGGCAGGCGACCGAACGACCGTCGGCCGGAACGCGCAGCCAGAACTCGCCGGGTCGATCGGAACCGTAGTAGCGATCACCCTGCGCAGCGCATGCGACGGCGGCCTCGGCTTCTCGCAGCAGGCGAGCGCCGGGCAGATCGGTCTCGGGCGCGCGTGAGCGGGTCAGCGAACGGCAGGTCCGCAGCGCGGCTCGCGCCGTCGAACGTTCGAGGCTGTCCCGCTCGAGCGCGGCGATCGCGTGGTCCAGGGCTTCGAGACGGGAATCGAGCTCACGAGCCACCGAGATCGTCATTCGTCGCGTGATCACCTCGCCCGCGTCGGTCGTGATCGTCCAG
>JAGQQZ010000296.1 GCA_020425915.1 Planctomycetota bacterium
GCTGCGGTCGGTGTGCGGGACTTCGAGCGTGCCGCCGCGCTGGTCGACGCGGGCTGCGACGTCATCGTCGTCGACACGGCGCACGGTCACACCAAGAACGTCATCGACACCGTGACCGAGATCAAACGCGCCCACGACATCCCGGTCGTCGCCGGAAACGTCGCGACTGCCGACGGCGCGACTGCGCTGGTCGAGGCCGGCGCCGACGCGGTCAAGGTGGGGATCGGGCCGGGTTCGATCTGCACGACCCGCGTCGTCACCGGCGTCGGGGTGCCGCAGTTCTCGGCAGTCTGGGAGTGTTCCCGCGCCGCGGCGAAGGGTGGCGTGCCGATCATCGCCGACGGCGGGATCCGCTCGTCCGGCGACATCGCGAAGGCGCTCGCCGCCGGCGCCTCGACGGTCATGCTCGGCAGCCTGCTCGCCGGCCTCGACGAGTCGCCCGGTGAGACGATCCTCTACCGCGGGCGCACCTTCAAGACGGTGCGCGGCATGGGCTCGCTCGGCGCGATGTCGCAGGGCAGCGCCGATCGATACGGCCAGGGCGAGGTCAAGGACTCGACCAAATTCGTGCCCGAAGGCGTCGAAGGCATGGTCCCGACCAAGGGCTCGCTGACCAACTACATCTACCAGCTGGTCGGCGGCGTGCGTTCGAGCATGGGCTACCTCGGTGCTGCGACGCTCGAAGAGTACCGATCGCGGGCGAAGTTCGTCCGCGTCACGGCTGCGGCGATTCGCGAGAGTCACCCGCACGACATCCGGATCACGAAGGAAGCGCCCAATTACAGCGGAGACTCGGAGTGAGCGACACGGCACTCGGCGGCGTCCTGATCGTCGACTTCGGCACCCAGTACTGCCAGCTCATCGCGCGCCGCATCCGCGAACTCGGCGTCTACTCCCGCATCACGGTGCCCGAACGCGCCGGCTTGATGCTGGACGCGATGCAGCCGCAGGCGATCATCCTGTCGGGCGGCCCACGATCGGTCTACGAGCAGGACGCGCCGACGCTCGACGCGAGCGTGCTCGATCGCGGCGTGCCGGTGCTCGGCATCTGCTACGGTCTGCAGTGGATCACCCAGGCGCTCGGCGGACGCGTGGTCCCGGGCAAGGCGGGCGGCGAGTACGGCCGGACCGAGATCGAGATCACGACCGAGCATCCGCTGTTCGACGGCGTGCCGACTCGCAACACGGTGTGGATGTCGCACGGCGACCACGTCGAGACCATCGCCGGCGGGTTCACGAGCCTCGCGCGCAGCGGACCGTGTCCGATCGCCGCGGTCGCCGACGACGCCCGGCGATTCTACGGTCTGCAATTCCATCCGGAAGTCACGCACTCCGAACACGGCACGCGCGTTCTCGAGAACTTCGTCCTGAAGATCGCCGGTTGCTCCGCCGACTGGCAGCCGGGTGACATCGCCGAGCGCAAGATCGCGGAGATCCGCGAGCTCGTCGGTGCGGACGGCGAGGTCGTGCTCGGGCTGTCCGGTGGCGTCGACTCCTCGGTCGCGGCCGTTCTGATCCACCGGGCGATCGGCTCGCGGCTACACTGCGTGTTCGTCGACAACGGCCTGCTGCGCCACGGCGAACGCGAGGGCGTCGAGGCGCTGTTCCGCGACGACTACCACATGGACGTGCACGTGGTGGACGCGAGCGAGCGGTTCCTCGTCAAGCTCGCCGGCGTGACCGACCCCGAGACCAAGCGGAAGCGGATCGGCCACGAGTTCGTCGAGGTGTTCCGCGATTGCGCGAAGTCCTACACGAAGGCGCACTTCCTCGGTCAGGGCACGCTGTATCCGGACGTCATCGAGTCGGTCGCCGCCCACGGCGGAGCGACCGCGACGATCAAGAGCCACCACAACGTCGGCGGGTTGCCCGAGGACCTCGAAATGCAACTCGTGGAACCGCTGCGCGACCTGTTCAAGGACGAGGTGCGCGCCCTCGGCCGGGAGCTCGGCCTGCCTTCGAGCCTCGTCGATCGCCAGCCGTTCCCGGGTCCGGGGCTCGCGGTTCGCTGCCTCGGTGAGGTGACGGCGGACAAGCTCGCGCCGCTCCGCGCTGCCGACGCGATCGTCCGCGAGGAGATCGAGAAGCGCGACCTGCACCGCGACCTGTGGCAGTACTTCGCCGTGCTCCTGCCGGTGCAGTCGGTCGGCGTCATGGGCGACCAGCGCACCTACGAGAACGCCTGCGTCGTTCGCATCGTGTCGAGCGACGACGCGATGACCGCCGACTGGGAACTGCTTCCGACCGACGTCCTGCGCACGATCTCGAACCGGATCATCAACGAGGTCCGGGGCCTGAACCGAGTCTGCCTCGACATCTCGAGCAAGCCGCCGGCCACGATCGAGTGGGAGTGACCCGGTGGCCGAGGTCGTCGGCCTCGGGCTATCCTCTCGCGCGTCGGCCATGGTCAGGGAGTTCGTCCAGAAGCACCGGTGGTACCTCCTCGCCGGCGTCGTGCTGCTCGCGCTGACGCTCGTGTCGGACCCGTTCCCGAGTCCGAGCCATGCCGAGATCCTCGACGCGATCCGCATGGTCGAGAGCGGTGGCCGGGACGACTGCCCGGATGGTGACGGCGGCAAGGCGATCGGGCCGTTCCAGATCCACGAGAACTACTGGCGCGACGCGGTCGCGTTCGACCCGTCGATCGGACCTGGCAATGGCTTCTCCTACCAGGACTGTCGTGACCGGGATTACGCGATGCGTGTCGTCGATGCCTACATGACGCGCTGGATCCCGGACGCCTGGGCGGCTGCCGATGCCGAGACCATCGCGCGGACGCACAACGGTGGGCCGCGCGGCGCGGAGAAGTCGTCGACCGAGGGCTACTGGCAGAGGGTCCGAAAGCGGCTCGACTAGGAGCGCGTCCGCTCAGACGTAGCGCTGGACGAACGTGATCAGGTCCTCGGGACGCAACGGCTTGCGCAGCACGTCGACGACTCGCGGTTCTTCGATATCGTGGATCTCGAGGTCGCCGGAGATCAGCGCGAATGGCACGTCCGACTCGATTCGATGCAGCAGCGCGAGGCCGCTCATCCCCGGCATGCGGTAGTCGCAGAGCACCAGCGCCGGCGCGTCGCCGTGGATGTCGGCCAGCGCCGCCGTCGGATCCGTGTGCGTCGAGACGCGGATTCCCGCGTGGCGGAGCGTGGCGTCCACGACCGCGCAGATGTCGCTTTCGTCGTCGATGTAGACCACGCGGTTCATGCGTCACCCGCCCGTGGAATCCGGGCCTCGAACCGCGTCCCGTCGTCGTCGCGTCGATACGTCAGCGACCCACCGAGCGCCGCGACGATGCCCTGACTGATGCTCAGGCCGAGCCCGGTTCCCGTTTCCTTGCTGGTGACGAACGGTTGGAACAGGCGGTCGACGATGCCGTCCGGCACGCCTGGGCCCGAGTCCCGAACGGAGAACACGACCTCGTCGTTCGCGTCGTCGAACACCTCGAGCAGGATCGAGCCCCGCGATGCGCGCACGGCGTCGAACGCGTTGTGGAGCAGGTTCACGAGCACCTGGGTCAACTCGAGTGCGCTGCAGTGGATGGTTCGGTTCGACCGGACGTCGGTGTCGAGTCGAACACCATGGTTGCGGATTCGCTCCCCCGTCAACGAGAGTGTCTCGTCGACGATCTCGGCCACCGAATGGTCTTCGGCGTCCGTCGATGGTTCGCGAGCGAACTTCCGCATGTAGGAGACGATGCGGGCTGCGCGATCGGTCGCGTGCCGGATCTTGTCGATCGCTTCCGCCGGAGGCTGTTGCCCGGATTCGATGGCTCGCTTCAGGAGGAACGAGAAGCCCTCGATGATCTGGAGCGGGTTGTTGATCTCATGTGCGACGCCGGCCGCCATCTCGCCGATCGAGGCGAGTCGTGCCGTCTGTAGCGTCTTCGCCCGCTCGGCTTCGAGATCGGCTTCGAGCTCGCGCTGGTGGGAGATGTCTTCGATCAGCGACCAGATGTAGCGCTCGCCGTCGCGCTCGATCAGGAATCCGTTCAGTCGGACCGGAACGCGTAATCCGTCCTTGCGCACGAACTCCTTCTCGTACGGACCGTAGCGCCCCGTACGTTCGAGTTGTCGCAGTTGCTCCTGCTCGGCGTCGTCGTACTCCCGGGGCGTGAGTTCCCAGTACGACAGTCCGCCGTCGGCCTCCTCGCGGGAGTAGCCGATGATCTCGAGGAACGCCGGATTCGACTCGACCCAGACTCCGTCCAGCCGACACAGGTTCAGTCCGATCGGCGATTCGTCGACGAACGCTCGCAAGAAGCTCCGCTGCTCCTCGAGTCCGCGCCGCATGACCTCTCGGTCGGTGACGATCTCGGTGTGCAGAACGATGCCGGCGACGTCGCCGCGTTCGTCGTGCCATGGCGACATCGTCCAGTCGACGTACTCGTCCGAACCGTCGGCACGTCGGTGAGGCGTTCCCGAGCCGCTTGCGGGCTCGCCATCGAGCGCGCGACGGTAGTCGGCTTCGCTCAACTCGACCAAACTCGGAACGCACTCGAGATGGCTCTGGCCGACCAGGTCGACGTCACCGAGTCCGTAGGACGTACGCCATGCATCGTTGACCGCGAGGTAGCGCAGGTCGGGGTCGCAGATCGCGGAAGCCGTCGGCAAGCTGCCGATCAGGTCGACGACGGTGGGGATCGAGCGCGCCTCGAGATTCACGCCCGTGTCATCGGAGGATCAGGGCACGAATCCTGAGGGAATCGAATGTGACGGATCGCGATCGATCAGCGCGTGGACGAATCCCTGGCTGGGCTTCCGACGATCCCGACGGGCGCGCGGAGCCAGCCGAGGATCTCCCGGATCTTCGGCGGCTTGCCGGTCATGAGGATCCCGATGCGGAAGATCTTGGCGGCGCCCCAGAACGCGATGACCAACGCGACCAGGATCACGATCGAGCTGGCGGCGTACTCCCACGCCGGCGGCGGTGCAGCCGCGCGGTTCATCATCAGGAAGGGCGTGAACAGTGGGATGTAGGTCAGCACCTTGGCCATCGTGCCGTTGGGATCCTGGACGACCGGGACCATCGCGATCAGTGGCACCATGAGCAGGATGAACACCGGCTGCATCAGACTCTGGGCTTCCTTGAGGCTGTTGCAGACCGAGCCGATCGCGACCAGAACGGCGGCGTAGAGTAGGTAGCCCGCGAGGAAGTACGCGACGAAGGAGCCGAGGTACAGCGGATTCCCGACGATGGCGCCGAGATCGACGCCCAGCCCCTGTGGGGCGAACTGCACGCCGATCATCGCCGACACCACCCAGCTCGCGACGATCGTCAACCCGGTCGCGCCGATGCCGATGACCTTGCCTGCCATGAGCTGCAACGGCGAGACCGACGAGAGCAGGACTTCGATGAGTCGGTTCGACTTCTCCTCGATCGTGTTGGTCAGCAGCATGTTGGCCGCCGTGAACACGGCGATCCAGAGGAGATACACGAACGCGATCGGAGCATGCGCTCCGAGTTTGTCCTCCTTCGTGACGGTCTCCGACTCACCGGAGTCATTGACTTGCTCCTGCTCGGCGAAACGGAAGCCTGCCTCGATCGATGCGACTTCCCGATCCGTCAGGTCGAGTCGCTCGATTCGTTCCGCGCGCACCACTTCGGTGGCATGCCGTGAGAACCACTTGCGGAGGTCGTCGTCGCTCTTGTTGTTCGACACGTAGCGACTTCTGCTGTCGAGGTCGAGTGGATCGGCGTCGATCACGAAGAAGGCGAACAACTCGCCGTCCTTGACCCGCCGCCGCAACTCCCGCTCTGGATCACCGCCGAGGTCGTCGTACTCGACCAGTCGGTAGTCGAGGAGCGCGAGGTCTCTTCCGAGCTTCTCGAGGGCCTTGGCATGAGCGGGATCCGAGGCCCAGCTCAAGATGATCGGGAGCGCCTCGGGTGGTAGCGTTCCGTCGGGGCGATTCATCGCTGACTCGTCGATTCCCGCCGAGACCAGGGCTTCGCGCAGCTGGCGAATCGGGTGGTCCTCGTCGAGTGACTCGATCCACTCGCGGAAGCGTTCCTTCCTCTCCTCGGAGGTCGCGGAGTCCTCGCCAGGTTCGAACTTCGCGAGATCCTCGGTCAGAGATCGGTCGAGAACGGCGCGCGACAACCACTGGCCTTCCGAGTGATCGAGGATCGCGTAGCGGCGCACGTCCTTGCTCTGTTCGAACAGCTTGCCGACGAAGATCGCGATCGCGATCAGAATCGGGAAACTCAGGATCCCGAGCCAGAACGTCTTCGTGCGCATGTTCTCGGCGAACTCGCGCTGGGCGACGAGGAGGGTCTTGTTCATGACGCGATCACCTCGGCGCCGACGTTGCGGACGAAGATCTCGTGGAGTGACGGTTCGCGCAGGTCGAAGCGGCGGATCTGGATCCTGCCGACGAGATGCGCGAGGACTTCCTGCGGGTCGACACCGGCGCGCGGGAACAGCTCGCAGGTCTTGCCCGAGTCGTTGATGCGCTCGAGGAGTCCGCGGTTCTGGAGGTCACGGAAGACCGCGCCGTCGCCGTCGTAGTCGACCTGGATGCCCTTCTCGTACGACGCGCGGATCTCGCTCAGCGTTCCGTCGAGCACCTTCTTCGCGCGGTGGATCATGAAGATGTAGTCGCAGATCTCCTCGGCCTGCTTCATCACGTGGGTCGAGAAGATCACCGTGCGGCCCTCGCGCTTCATGTCGAGGATCGTGTTGCGCATGAGCTCCATGTTGACCGGGTCCAGCCCGGAGAAGGGCTCGTCGAGGATCACGAGTTCGGGGCCGTGGATCAGCGTGCCGAGCAGTTGGACCTTCTGGCCCATACCCTTGGACAACGCTTGGCACTTGCGGTCGATCCACTCGCTCGCGCCGTAGCGGACCAACAGCTCGTGGGCGCGGTCCGTGGCCTCGCGATTCGACATCCCCTTGAGCTTGCCGAAGTAGGCGACGATCTCGCCGACCCGCATCGTCTTGTAGAGGCCCTTCTCCTCGGGCAGGTAGCCGAGCCGGTCCTTGACCGATTCCGGCCGGTCGCTGCCGAGCACCGTGATCTTCCCCTCGTCGGGGTAGAAGATGCTCATGACCATGCGGATCGTCGTGGTCTTGCCGGCTCCGTTCGGTCCGATGAACCCGTAGATCGAGCCGGTCGGGATCCGGAGCGACAGGTCGTCGACCGCCGTGAAGTTGCCGAAGCGCTTGGTGACGTTCGACAGCGTGAGCGCGTATTCCATGGAGGGGGAGGAGCCGCCGAGCGGCGGCCCGGAGTTTCGCCGTCGTTCGGCGACGATTCAAACCAGAGGCTGGCGAAACCTCAGCCGTCGAGCAGCTCGAGCAGCAGTCGCTCGACGACCTGCGGGTTGGCCTTGCCGCGCGTGGCCTTCATGCAGAGTCCCTTGAGCGCGTGCAGTGCCTTGGTCTTGCCGGCGCGATAGTCCGCTACGGGGCGGTCGTTGTCGGCGATGACTTGCTGCGCGATCTCGCGCAGCGCCGACTCGTCGCTGATCTGTTCGAGCCCGAGCGCCGCGATTGCGTCCGTGGCCGACACGCCCTCGTCGAGCATGTGCTGGAAGACCTTTTTCGCAGCCTGGCGACTGACCTTGTCGGCGATCTGCATCGCGATCAGAGCACCGAGCTCCATGGCCGGAATCGCGAAGTCCGAGATCGTCGTGTGGCTCTCGTTGAGCGCGCGCTGCACCTCGTTGGTCACCCAGTTCGACGACTCCTTCGGGTCGCCGGCGTGGGCGGTGAGCTGCTCGAAGTACTCGCCCAGCGCGTGGTCGGCGGTCAGGACGCCGATGTCGTACTCCGGCAGGCCGAACTCGTCGCGGTAGCGTGCGCGGCGCGCGTCCGGCAGTTCCGGCATCGAGCGCTGGATCTCGTCGATCAGTGCCTGCTCGACGTAGAGCGGCGGCAGGTCAGGTTCGGGGAAGTAGCGGTAGTCGTGTGCGTCCTCCTTCGAGCGCATCGACGCGGTCTCACCCTTCTCATCGTTCCACAGCCTCGTCTCCTGGGTGACGTGGCCGCCCGCCGACAAGATCGCGGCCTGGCGTCGCTGCTCGTACTCGAGCGCGCGCTGGACCATCTTGAACGAGTTGAGGTTCTTGATCTCGACCTTGTCGCCGAGCTCGGTCGAGCCGATCGGGCGCA
>JAGQQZ010000297.1 GCA_020425915.1 Planctomycetota bacterium
AGCGGAGTACTTCGACGGCGTCGCCACGGTACATGGTGATCTGTTCGTTGACCCCGACACGGGCATTTCTGTCCGCGGGGACCACAAGCACGTCCGCCCGGGCGATCTTGCGACGCTGCTTCGGCCCGACAGAGAGCGCGTGCTGGTTGTGTACCAGCACGCCTATCGATCGCACGGATACGTCAAGGCGATTCTCGACAAGACCCGAGATGCCATCGACGATTCTCGTATTGGCCTCTTCGCCTACGACGGAGGCGCTGCTGCGATGGTATTCGCGTCTCGTTCGAGGACGCGGCTGTCGGCGATGCGGCGACAACTCGAGCGGATCACGAGATCGCGAATAGTCACGTAGCACGCCTATCCGCCTTCCTTCCCGCGTAGGCCTCCCACCGCTGCACGATCACATCGCAGTACGGCGCGTCCAGTTCCATCAGGAACGCCCGCCGTCCCGTCTGCTCGGCGCCGATGAGCGTCGAGCCGCTGCCGCCGAAGAGGTCCAGGACGTGTTCGCCGGGCTTCGATGAGTAGGTGATCGCCCGCGACGCGAGTTCGACGGGCTTCTCGGTGAGGTGCACCATCGACTGCGGGTTGATCTTCTTGATCGGCCACACGTCCGTCGCGTTCGTCGGGCCGTGGAACTGGTGCGCGGCTCCCTCGCGCCACCCATAGAAGCACCACTCGTGATTGCCCATGAAGTCCTTGCGCGTCAGCACCGGATGTTCCTTCACCCAGATGATCGCCTGCGAGAAGTACAGGCCGTGACGCTTGAGGACCGGCGGGTAATTGCCGCAGTTCGCGTAGCCGCCCCAGATGTAGAACCCGCGGCCGGGCAGCAGCACGCGCGCCATGTTCCCGAACCACGCATCGAGCAGACGATCGAACTCGTCGTCGGTAACGAAGTCGTTCGCCAGCGGCCGATCCTTCGCCCGCATCTTCCGCGTCGTGCCCTTCGCCTTCTCCGGATGCCGCTCGACGTCGAAGCGCTGATGGTGCTTCGACTCCAACGCGTTGAACGACGACAGCCCGGCCGCGATGGCGTTGTTCGAGCGCGGCTCGACCTTCACGTTGTACGGCGGATCAGTGTTCACGAGATGGATCGCCGCGCCGTCGAGCAGCCGATCCACGTCCGCGGCACTCGTCGAGTCCCCGCAGAGCAGCCGGTGATCACCGAGTATCCACAGGTCGCCGGGTTGCGTCGTCGCCTCGTCCGGAGGTTCGGGCACGGCGTCGGGATCGGTGAGTCCCTCGCCGGGTTGCGGCGCGAGCAGCGTCGCGAGTTCGTCGTTCGTGAAGCCGAGCAGGTCGAGATCGACGTTCAACGCCTGGAGCGCCTCGAGTTCGGCCGCGAGGAGGACCGGGTCCCACTCGGCGATGCTGGCGGTCTGGTTGTCGGCGATGCGGTAGGCGCGGACTTGTTCCGGCGTGAGACCGGATGCGACATGCACGGGCACGACATCGAGACCGAGCCGCTCCGCGGCCTTCAGTCGCGTGTGCCCGACGACGATCATGCCGCGTTCGTCGACGACGATGGGCTGGCGGAACCCGAACTCGCGGATGGACCGTGCGACGGCATCGACGGCCGCGTCGTTGCGGCGCGGGTTGGCTTCGTAGGGGATGACGTCGGAGAGCGGGCGCTGTTCGATCTTCATGGGGATGAGTCCGTTCACGGCGCGTCGGCCGCGGCACGCGCCATCGCGACCACGCCCGCCCGCACGGCGGCAGGCAGGCGCGACCACAGCGCGGCGAGTTCGAGGATTTCGGGGTCGAGGTGCGGAGATGTGCTGGGGAATCTGCTGGGGTCGGATTCAGCGTCGTCGCAAGTCTTTGCGGGGTCGACGGTTCCGGAATCCCGTTGCGGACTTAAAATCCGCGGAAGGGCAACCTTCGTGTGGGTTCGACTCCCACCGGGCCCATTCGCATCGCGCGGCACATCGTCGCGGGAGTCCGCACCACGTCGGGACTTGCGCGACGCAGGCGGATCGCGGCGATCAGGAAGTCGCTCTTCGTTCGGCGGTCGTACTCGTCCGGATCATGCCTTGACGCGCCGAGCCACGCCGCGTGAGCCGCGGATGGGACGCGAAAGTCCCGGATTGCTGCGTTGCGCCGGTCCGAAATGGAGGTATGTTCAAGTACACCTCAATCCCGGGGGTCCGATTCGATTCATGGACGCACGCGAGCGGCGCTGCAGGCCGGGACAGACTGAGGAGAACTCCCCATGCGTCATCGTTGTGTCACGTCGGTGCTGGCCGCCGCCGGACTCCTGAGCGTCGTCGCGCCGGCGGGCGCGCAGTGCATGTACGACGCCATCGCCATCGGTGAGGTGCCGCCGCAGGGACACTGCACCCCGAGTGACGGAACCTGGCACGCCGTGAACGACTTCGGGCTCGTGGGCGGCTACTACCAGTTCTGC